>CAJBRY010000064.1 GCA_903958085.1 uncultured Geobacteraceae bacterium | reverse complement strand
TGGATGACATCATCTGTCGTAATTCTGGTTGCCCCATAATAATAACACCCAGAAGATTTCGGTCGTCCAGCTGAAAGTTGGTTAATAACCTAATTTCATCAAATACTTCTGAGTCTGTAATCATTTGTGCTTCATCAATAACCAGTACCGGACATATATCCCGTTGATTAAGAGAATATACGGCTGTATGAATCTGGTCAATCAGGTTGTCCTTGGCATCTGCCGGTTGCTCAATTTCGAGGATTCTTGCAATAGTGCGCAAAAATTCAATTGCATTCAACCGGGGATTGATTATGTAACAAAAACGATACCGTGAACCTAAGCGATCCATGAGAGCGCGCGAAAGAGTTGTTTTTCCACAACCAATTTCACCAGTCAAAACCGCGAGTTCTCGTTCTTCAACAACAAACTCAAGTCTAGCCAGCGCCTCTTCGTGACTGCGACTCAAAAACAGAAATTTGGGATCCGGTGTTTTACTAAAAGGTTTTTCCTTGAAGCCAAAATAACGTTTATACATGTTCTGTCAGCTCCCGGAACGCATTGTCTCGTTGATTATACCACCAACATCCAAAACAAGGATTGTTCGCTGATCACCTAAATCTGCTGCGCCAGAAACACCTCTAAAACGTTTAAAGGACTCTCCTAGTGGCTTTATAACAATATCCTGCTGACATACCAGGTCGTCAACTGCTATTCCAAGTCTTTTCTCGGCTACACCAACAACTACAACGTAGAATTCATCCGGTGTTTTTTGAGTGCGATTTATTGCAAAGTAATTATCAAGCCTTAATAATGGGAGAGTTGATTCACGCAGTTGGACAACCTCTTTACGCTCCACTGTCTTTATATCTCTGTCAGTCATCAGTAGCGATTCAAGAACCGACGTAATCGGCAAAGCATAAGTTCTGCCGTTGCAGCTTATTATCAAAGCCTTGATAATTGCCAGTGTGATTGGCAATGTAATAATAAAACGACTCCCCTCCCCTTTTTTTGTCTCGATATCAACCATTCCAGAGATAGCGGATATGTTGTTTTTTACAACATCCATACCTACACCTCTCCCGGAAACCTCACTGACAGTTTCATTGGTTGAAAAACCAGGAAGAAAGATAAAATCAATGGCATCTCGATCTGAAACAGAACTTACATCATTAACTAAACCCTTCTGGAGTGCCTTCTTTTTTACCTTCTCAATATCAATTCCGCCACCATCATCTTCAATCTCAATAACAACATGATTCCCTTTTTGATATGAAGAAATTCTGATCGTACCTTTTTCATCCTTGCCATTTGCAACCCGAATATCTCGTGATTCAATACCGTGGTCTATGGCGTTACGAATTATATGCATCATCGGGTCGGAAATATCTTCAACGATCAATTTATCAAGTTCGGTATCCGCTCCAAAAAATTTAAGTTCAACCCGTTTTCCCTGCTCGCGGGAAATTTTACGGACAATACGAGACATCTTCTCATAAAGTTGACCTATAGGGATCATGCGTATTTCCATCACCCCCTTCTGGAGGTCGGATAATTTACGTTCAAGCCCCTTTGCTGCCTTGCCCAGTTCAATTGCCAAGCGCGAATATCCTTCGTTTCGCATTTTGGCAGTAACCCCGGCTATGCTTGAGTTGGCAAGAACAAGTTCGCCAACAATATTCATAAGTTCATCAAGCTTGCCAATATCAACCCTGACTGTTCTGCTCATGCTTTTTGCACTGATCACAGAGTCATCTGCGACAGGTGCAGGCTGAACCTGTAACTCTGATGGCACAGCAGAATTATTTAGTTCTTGTACAGAAGCGGGCAAAACTTTAATGGAAGCAGGTGTCTTTGGCACTTCAACAGTCACTCCGGAACCAAGCTTTGTTACATTTACCTTATCACTCTCAACTAATGACATTAGTTCTTCGAGAGAACTCTTGGAGCCGAATAAAATTTCAAAATCAATATTAGTCTCAATATTTTCACCTACGCTTGGTAGCGTGCTGATAACCTCGCCACAACCCTTCAATAGCTCAGTAACTGTAGATAATTCGGTATCAAAAGTCGTGAGATTAAAAGAAGTATGAATATTAAAAATAGTTCTACCTTTAGTTAGGTTGTCTTTAAGACGGTGCTCCTCGTATTCTGTCAGTGCACTGATTATATTGTTTGAAAGCCCTAAGGCTTCAAGCGGAGAAGCTCCTGAGGTTTTTTCTGGAGGAGCAAGACAGGCATTAATTTTAATGACGCAAGCAGATATTTCGCAGGCCATGCTAGAATCATCGCCAGCCGAAAGCGCCCTAATCAGATTGTTAAGCAATTCATGTGACTCAAACAACACGGACATAAGCTGCGGTGAAATATTTAGCTTGCCCAACCTAAGCCAGTCGAGAAGATTTTCCATGTTGTGCGAAAGCTCTGCAACTCCACTGAAATTAAACATCCCTGCCAGACCCTTCAGGGAATGTGCTCCCCTAAAGATCGAATTTAAAACATCCGGATTCAATTCTCCACTTTCATTCATGTCTGAAAGATCGGCCAACTCTGAACCAAGCTGTTCTACAATTTCTTCAGCTTCAGCAAGAAAATCCTGAATTGCTTTGTTATGTGTAGAGCTTTGATCACTCATTTAACAATTTCCTCAACCCTTTTATTTATATAAAAGTAATTGGACTAAATTGCACTCTCGGTTGTAAGGCTAAAACAGACTCTAATGTTTCTTGTTCAGATATAGAGCAATTAATTGCTGCAGAACTGCAGGTGAAAAGGGCTTTACAATATATTCATCAGCGCCCAGTTGCTTGCCTTTTTCGATATCCTTTTCGCTTCCTTCAGTAGAAATGATGAAAACCGGAATGTTTTTATAGTTAGGATTATTTCGAAGATAACTTATCAACTCCAGTCCATTGATATCTGGCATATTTATATCCGTCAAAATCAGATCTACCTGATCTCTGGGAAGAAGCCGCAAAGCTTCAAACCCACTGACCGCCTCAATAATCCGGTAGTCACCAAGTTCCTCAATTGTAGCGGCTACCATGGCTCTCATGGTAGCTGAATCATCGGCAATTAAAATGGTCCTCGTACTCACAGAGTATCCCTCTCATTCAGCTGACGTTCTAATAAATTTTTTTCCATCGATATTCCTGCCTGCGACAGGAAAATTGCCAACGGCTCAACATCACCAATAGGTTTTTTGTCTGGAATATTATCCCCATAGAGAAAACCTATTACCCTGGACTTACTGACCAAAGGACCGATAAATACCTCTGGGGGCACGCCTCCACCTAGTTGGTCAAAAAAGTGAATATCTACAGGGGTTGGTTTAGGTGAGAAAATTGAAGATTGGCCCGTCTTAAAGGGCTCTGAAAATATTGAAGCAGCTTCAGAAGGAAAATGAATCGCGCGTACCCGCTCATCACCACTAACTGTGCCACCGGAAATACCAAATTGACCGAAACCGGAAATAACATTATCGTTTACTGTAAAG
>CAJBRY010000063.1 GCA_903958085.1 uncultured Geobacteraceae bacterium | reverse complement strand
TCGGTTCATCAGCAATCAATAAAGATGGTTCACATGCAAGAGCCATGGCGATCATAACACGTTGACGCATTCCCCCGCTTAACTGGTGGGGAAAGTCTCGCATCCTGTCACCAGCAGAAGTAATGCCCACGTTTGTAAGCAGTTCAACCCCTCTGGCAATGGCCTCTCGCCGCGATAATTTCATGTGCAGAATCAACGGTTCACAAAGTTGGTCAGCAACGCTCAGAACCGGGTTTAGAGATGTCATCGGTTCCTGAAAGACCATTGAAATTTTGTGTCCACGGATATTCCGAAGAGCATTTTCTTGGAGCCCCAGTAAGTTTTGACCTTCAAAAAATACTTTCCCGGAGCTTATAAAGCCGGGTGGTGGGAGCAAACGCATGATAGAGAGTGCGGTCATGCTCTTTCCAGATCCTGATTCTCCTACAAGTGCCAGTACGGATCCTGTGGCAAGTGTTAGAGAAATCCCCCTAACTGCATTAAAGGTTTGGTCTGTCGATGGAAAAGAAACCTGAAGGTTTTGTATGGAGAGTAGTTCGGTCACGGAAAGCTCAACGGATTACAGACGTATCTATGCACTTAATGCTGATGGGGTTGCTGCAAGCGCTCTTGAAAGTCTTGGAGAAAAAAAACTACCATCCTCAAGGATTGGGATAAAAACATCCACGACTGCAGGGTCAAACTGTGTCCCGGAGTTTTCTGTCAATTCAGCGATGGCAGCATCTAATGAAAGTGCTTTTCGATAAGGGCGATCAGAGGTCATAGCGTCAAAGGCATCAGCGACTCCGATAATTCGAGACTCAAAAAGCTGATCAGACTGTTTGATCCGCCCAGGATAGCCCAAGCCATCATATCTCTCATGGTGCTGCCCAATGCAGGTTCTAACATCTTTCAGAAATTCAATTGGCTCAAGAATCTTCATTCCTATTATGGGGTGCTGATGTAGTTGGCTTATATCGTTGGCAGAAAGTTTGCCTTCTTTATGAAGCAGTCGCAGGTCAATACCAATTTTTCCGATGTCGTGCAAAATCGCTGCTCGTTCCAGAATTTGTATTCGATCACTGGAAAGGTTGAAGCGCCGCCCAATTTCTACGCTGTAACGGGTTACTCTCTCCGAGTGTCCTTTGGTGTAACTGTCACTTGCTTCGATAGCCGTTACCAGCGCCTGAATGGTGTTCAGATAGGT
The DNA here is from genome assembly GCA_903958085.1 of uncultured Geobacteraceae bacterium. GTDB lineage: Bacteria > Desulfobacterota > Desulfuromonadia > Geobacterales > Pseudopelobacteraceae > JACRCG01. The sequence continues at coordinate 7,175 of CAJBRY010000063.1, read as the reverse complement.
CTGCTGCTGTTCGTCGTACAGAGTAGCATTTTTTATCGCAATTGCTGCTTGAGCAGCTATTGTAGTAAGCATTTCCAGTTCATAAGCATAAAACTGCGAGTTGTCATTTTTATTGACAACACTTATGGTTCCAATGATTTCATCCATAACCATAAGAGGCGCACATATAAGGGTTTTTCGTTCATAGCCAAGTTCACTGAAACGGTCAAACTGGGGCGTGTCGTTTATGTTGGTTATCAGAAGTGGTTCTCGATTATTTATAACCCAGGAGGAAACGCTTGTCTCTTTCAGTTTCAGTGCTTTTTTGGGCGCAATCTGTTTCCCATTACCAATCAGGTTGGTTACGTTTAGCGAATTATGAACTTTGTCATAAAGAATTATGTATCCGATTTGGGCATCCAGGGTGGTGGTAGTACTTCGAACAATCAGATTAAAAAGACGATCAATATCCATGGTTGAATTAATCGCCAGCCCAATTTTGTAAATGGTTGATAGCCTGTCAATGGCATGATTGAGGTTTGAGTTTTTATCTTCAAGTTCTGCGGCAAGGTCGGCAATAGTAAAGCTTGCCTTTTCAACCTCCTCAATTCTTTCCTCAAGAGTGACATTCAAATTTTCAATCTCTCTAAGGTGTTCTTCAAGTTTTTGATTCATCATTTGCGTTTCATGATGATGAACCAGCATTTCTTCCGCCCTCGTAAGTTCTCGTTCATTGGCAACAGTGGTATGAATCAAATCTTTTAGCTTGGCAGTCATCATATTTAAGTGGAGTGAAAGGAGGTTCATTTCATTTGAACTTGTTATCGAATTTACAACGTCAAAATTTCCGTTTTCAATTTCTTTCATATTTGAAATAAGAGAATTGACGGGGCGGTCAACATAAAATGTAAGAAAAATGAAGATGGCCAGAACAATCAAGAGGATCATCATGGAGGCAGATATGATCATGTTTCTTTTTTCAATGTTTATGTAACTGGTCAAATCCTCGAGAGAAATTTCGGTTTCTATGAGGGCAATAACGGGTTTTCGCGCGTCATGACAACCATGACATTCAGAAGTGTTCAGGATGCGTGTGTATGAATCCAGGTTTCCACTCTTATTGGCAAAATAGAAATGATTCTGATTAGATGCAGTAATTTTTTCGCGTTCTTCTGCAGAAAGTTCATTGCCAACATCATTCTTGTTGGCAGAATGTATCACGGTGCCTTCCATATTTACAATTCGCAACTCTTTTATGTGGTCATGAATTTTTGCATTCAGCAATATTTGATTTAAGGCGGTTGTATGCCCTTCTTTCATTGAGTTTTGAATTGTAGTCGCAACGCTTTCACTAAGTACGATGGAGCTTTTTTCCACAATAGACTCAATCATATTTCTCTGGTCGTAGTAATGATGCCACGACAAAAAGGAAACTACCGCGATTACTATGAGCGATACCATGCCCACTATTTTAATTTTGAGAGAATTTAAGATCACTAGGTTATTCTTTCTAAAAGACGTTCTTACGTCATTTACCGCATATGAACAGTGTTATTTCACCAATAACCAATATTATAAGACACTTATGTGTGTTAAAGTTGCGTGCGGGAGTCAACATAGCAAATCAAGACTACAACTGTAAATTGCATTCAATTGAACAAAAAAACGAATAAAAAATTCTGAATTTGCAAGCAACTATTAGAAATTACTATTTATTATGCGATGAGTAATATCTGCGAGACTACATTTTGTGTGCCAATTCATATTTTGCGGACTTCTGTCAGGATGTTTAGAGTTGGAAGACTAGTGTGTGTCAATCAAAAAAATTGACATAGCAAGGCGTTATATGTTCTTATCCACAAGTTTTGAGGCGACCAAATCGAACCCGCATAATATTTGTTCTTACTCTGATGCTGGCAGTTTTGTTCTGGCCTGTCAGGGACAGGATGGATGCAGCAGTTCTGGATGAAACCATTCGGGTAGCTATTGTAAAATCAGCTTCCGAAGTCACGGTATCTGGTGACGGTATTCTTGTGACGAATGAGTCAGGTGAACCGCTTACAGTTAAGTTGCCTGCTACTGTGAGGTATATCAGGGATCGATTGCAGGTTGAAGGCAAGTTATACAGGCGCCTTTCGTTTTCTGCCTCTACGGCCGTCTATGTGAATAACAAGCCGTATCGTGGCATGGCTGAGCTTACTGTGCCGGAAAAGGGAATACTGGTAGTAAATCAGTTGCCTCTTGAAGAGTATCTTGTCGGTTTAATTAATTGTGAAATATCGTCTGCGTGGCCAATTGAGGCTGTAAAGGCTCAGGCAATTATTGCAAGAACATATGCATTGAGCAGGAAGATGACTCGAATCACCTCACCCTATCACCTTGAATCTTCGGTTATTGATCAGGTTTATGAAGGGTGCATGATCGAGGATAGTCGTGCGCATCGAGCGGTTTTTGATACTCAAGGTGAAGTCCTTACTTTTACAGGTGGTATTGTTCAGGCTTTTTACCACTCCAGTTGCGGAGGACATACCGAAGCGGCAGAAAATATCTGGGGCAATTCTTTTTCTTATCTGAAGGGGGTTGAATGTCAGTATTGTCTGACATCGCCTAGTTCGACCGCCTGGGAGTACAGACTTGCCCTCAAAGAGATTGAAGACCGTCTGAACGCTGCTGGGCAAAAGGTGTCAGGTCTGTCAGATATCAAGCCTGGAACTCAAAATTCCCGTGGGCGTTTGAAACATCTGGTTTTAGTGGCTGCAAAAGGCAGCGGCACTATAACCGGGGAGAAATTTAGGAAGGCTGTCGGGTATGGCTTTATTAAAAGCACACGGTTTTCCATGAAGAATTTGAAGAATGAAATGATTTTTTCCGGAAGTGGCAATGGTCATGGCGTAGGATTGTGTCAATGGGGAGCCAAGCAGCGTGCTCTTGATGGTTTTGCTTGTGGAGAAATACTTTCTTATTATTATCCCGGTACAGAATTAAAAAAGTTCTTTGATATTCGTTGAAGCCTGGAATAAATGCTAGTCAAGGATTTTAGCTTTCATCTGCCGCTGGATCTTGTTGCTCTGCAGCCGCCTGCTAAACGTGACGGGTCGAGGTTAATGCTCCTTGACCGTTCTGTCGGCACTGTTTTTGAAGATACGTTCAGCAGTATTAGGGATTATTTGCGTCCAGGGGATTTACTGGTCATGAACGACACACGGGTTATTCCTGCACGGTTGTTCGGAAAAAAACAGACAGGTGGCAGAGTCGAAATTTTCTTGCTACGCCGACAGTCTGGCAGTGAAGAGTGTTGGGAATGTCTGCTTAAGCCATCGAAGAGATTCAGGCAAGGTCAGGAAATTCAACTTGAGTCAGGCATGACTGCTGTTGTGCAGGGTAGAACTTCTGAAAACTGGTTGGTTAGTTTTGGCGGTTCAGAGCCATTTGATGTCTGGCTTGAGCGTGAGGGGCATATCCCTTTGCCTCCGTATTTGCAGCGTGATGATTGTCTTGAGGATCGTGAACGTTATCAGACTGTTGTAGCTCGTGAACCTGGTGCAGTTGCCGCACCGACAGCAGGCCTTCATTTTACGCGTGACTTGTTGGGTGATCTGGCTTCAATCGGGATTGAAACAGCCTTTTTGACGCTACATACCGGTTTGGGAACATTTTTGCCGGTGCGCACTCAGCATGTTGAAGATCACCGGATTCATACTGAACGTTTTGCAATTCCGCCTGAAACAGTCGAGGCGATCAGAAGAACTAAAGCAAACGGTTGTCGCGTAATTGCCGTAGGAACTACGTCCGCCAGAACGCTGGAATATTCAGCTCAGCAAACTGGGCAGGTTGTTGCCGGCAGTGGAGAAGCGGATATTTTTATATATCCCGGTTATTCTTTCAGAGTGGTTGATGCAATGATAACCAATTTCCATCTGCCTGAATCAACGCTTCTAATGCTTGTATCTGCTCTAGCGGGACGCGAATATGTTCTTGAAGCCTACCGGGAAGCAGTCGTCAGAGGTTTCAGGTTTTACAGTTACGGCGATGCCATGTTTGTCTTTTGAGGGATTTTGTGTCAAAAACTTTTTCAGTCATTCATCGTGATTCATCCTGCAAGGCACGGCTTGGTTCTTTGAAAACGCCACATGGTGAGGTTGAAACACCGATTTTTATGCCGGTAGGTACAAATGCTACCGTTAAGGCGATGACCCCAGAGGATCTTAATGCTGTCAAAGCGCAGATTATTCTGGCTAATACCTATCACCTCTATTTGAGACCTGGACACAGACTGGTCGAGCAGATGGGGGGATTACACCGCTTTATGAACTGGGATAAACCGATCCTTACCGATAGCGGCGGCTTTCAGGTTTTCAGCCTCGGTGAACTTCGCAAGATAAGTGAAGAAGGGGTTAAATTTCAGTCTCATATAGACGGCTCCCACCATCTTCTGACGCCTGAGCTTGCGACACATATTCAGGAAGCACTTGGTGCGGATATCATAATGTGTTTTGACGAATGTCCACCTGCCACTGCAGATTACGGATACGTCAGCCGTTCTCTTGAGTTGACAGCAAGGTGGGCTCGACGCTGCAAGGATGCTCATAGCCGAATTGGTCAACAGTTGTTTGGAATCATTCAGGGCGGGATGCATTTTGACCTTAGAGCTCGCAGCGTTAATGATATCTGCTCGATCGGCTTTGATGGCTATGCGCTTGGGGGACTCTCAGTCGGTGAGGAAAAGGAGCAGATGTACGGGGTGATGGAGTGCTGTTCAACTCTGTTGCCACAAGATGCACCTCGCTACATTATGGGGATTGGTTCCCCAGAGGATCTAGTTGAGGCAGTTTGGCACGGCTATGATATGTTTGACTGCGTTATGCCGACTCGCAATGCCAGAAATGGAATGCTTTTTACGAGTCAGGGGCGTGTGAACATAAAATCTAAAATATACGAGGAAGATTCTGGACCACTTGATCCTGCCTGCAGCTGCAAAGTCTGCCAAAATTATTCACGAGCATATATGAGGCATTTGTACAGGTCTGGTGAGATTTTGTCGTCGCAGTTGAATACTTATCATAACCTTCATTATTATCTTGATTTAATGCGGAGGGTGAGAGAGGCGATTCAGGGTAATGTTTTTGACGAATTCCGCAGAAAATTTAAAACAACGATGAGCAAAGACACAATAAATTGAAAATAGGAGGACTTAGATTATGTTAGGTTTGGCTTTTGCAATGGGTGGTGCGCCAGGAGGACCGGCAGTGGGCGCTGGTGGTGGAATGGCTGCATTTCAGCAGATAATTCCACTGGTTTTTATGTTTGCAATATTCTATTTTCTGTTGATTCGTCCCCAGCAGAAAAAAGCTAAAGAGCACAAAGCACTGCTTGAATCGATGAAAAAAGGTGACAATGTAATTACTGCAGGTGGTGTTCATGGGAAAGTTTCCGCCGTTGAAAACGAACTTGTGACACTTGAAATAGCAAATAACGTTAATATCAAAATTACCAAGAGCTATATTGCTGCAATAAAGAAAGACTAGCTCAATTCCGGAAGGGAGAACAAGCCAAATGCCGAAAGAAACTGGCTGGCGTATAAGCCTGATAGCCGCTTTTGTTGTGCTGTCGTTTTTGTATCTGACTCCAACCCTGGCAAGTAAATTGCCGGCATGGTGGGGGAATATGCTGCCGAAGGACAAGATTCATCTAGGGCTTGACCTGCAGGGTGGCACACACCTGGTGATGGAGGTTGATACCCAGAAGGCGGTTGAAGGGTCACTTGATCTTGTTGCTACTGATCTTGAGGATACCCTGAACAGCAAGACGCTTCGATTCAAGCGTATTTCCAGAAACGGTTCTGACAAGGTTTCAATCGTGCTTTACGAAAAAGCAACCGCTGAAACTGTTCAGAAGCTGATAAAGGATAAGTATCCTACATATGAACTAAGCCCGACTTTTGATGAAGGTGGTTTTGTTGCCTTGACTTTAAGGGTTGGTGATAAGGATGCCCAGGATCGTAAAGACAAGGCCGTTCAGCAGGCTCTAGAGACAATTCGAAACAGGATTGACCAGTTTGGCGTTTCAGAGCCTACCATTCAGCGTGAAGGAATCAATCATATCGTTGTCCAGTTACCAGGCATTAAAGATCCACAGCGGGCAATTGATCTTATCGGGCGTACTGCACGTCTCGATTTTAAGATGGTGCGTGAGGATATTTCGCCTACATCCGGAACAATTCCTGAAGATGCTGAACTATTGAAGGAAAAAATGGTTGATGCAGCGACTGGAGCCGTCACGGAGATTCCGATTGTCGTTCAGAAAAAATCTATGATTACGGGCGATTTGCTGACTGATGCACAGGTGCGAATCGATTCACAGTTCAATCAGCCGTATGTGGGCATAGAGTTTAATTCGCTAGGCGCTAAACTGTTTGATCAGGTGACTGCGGCGAATGTCGGCAAACGATTTGCCATAGTTCTTGATAACAACATCCACTCCGCACCCGTAATTCGCGAAAGGATTTCTGGTGGTAGTGCCCAGATTTCCGGTAATTTTACGGAAAAAACCGCTGCTGATCTTGCAATAGTTCTTCGGGCAGGAGCACTGCCGGCACCGGTCAAAATAATCCAGAACGTAACAGTGGGGCCCTCCTTGGGTAAGGACTCTATCAGTAAAGGGTTGTATGCCGGTCTGATAGGAGTGCTTTTGGTAGTTGTCTTCATGGCTGTCTATTATAAGCTATCTGGAATGATTGCCAATTTGGGTATGGTTCTGAACATCCTCTATTTGATGGGTGCACTTGCTGCTTTGGGTGCAACTCTTACATTGCCCGGTATTGCCGCTATCGTACTTTTAGTCGGAATGTCGGTGGACTCTAACGTCATTATATTCGAACGTATCCGTGAGGAGCTTAAACTGGGCAAATCGCCAAAAGCTGCTCTGGATTCCGGTTATGATAAGGCTTTTCTGACGATCATGGACTCGCATATTACTACTCTAATTACCGCAGCAGTCCTGTTTCAGTTTGGCACCGGACCGGTAAAAGGTTTTGCAGTCTCCTTGAGCCTGGGGGTTATCATCAATCTCTTCACTTCTCTGATTGGGACCAAGGTGACTTTTGACCTGTTTCTGCACAGGGGCAAAGTTAAAAAAATGAGTATATAGGGGGTAAAACCGTTCATGGAACTTCTTGGGAAAACAAGAATAGATTTTAT
>CAJBRY010000062.1 GCA_903958085.1 uncultured Geobacteraceae bacterium | reverse complement strand
TGCCACGACGTTTGCTTTCAAACATTAACTTGTCTGCGCGGTCAACAAGTGATTCGACTGTGTCCCCATTCTGCGCAGAGGTTGCTCCTATTGAAACCGTTATTTTAAGAATTTCTCCGTTATCAAGTGTCAGAGCGGATTTTTCAACCAACTTTCGCAATCGTTCTGCGAGATTTACCATGTCTTCTTTTTTTGTATTTATAAGCAGAACAATAAATTCTTCGCCGCCCCAACGTCCAATAATGTCAAAAGAGCGTAAACTGTTGGCAACTGTGGCACTGATCATTTTGAGTATGCGGTCTCCAACTGCGTGACCATGTGTGTCATTTATGACCTTGAAGTAATCCGCATCCAGAAACATGACTGAAAAGTCAAAACCATACCGTTTAAGCTCTTCCAATCGCGCTGCAAGATTGATCTCAACAAACCGTCGATTGGCTATGCCAGTCAACGGGTCATGCATTGCAAGTTCCTGCAACTCTTCAAGACGCTGCCGCATGGCGTAACGAGGTGAACTGCTGCTGTGAATTTCCACTGCAACTACATATTGCTGACTGACCTCCCTAACCGGTGCAATTCTTATAGATATCGGAAGTAAATGCCCTTCCTTATGACAAATATAGGCCTCAACTTCAGTTAGTGTCGAAATCTCGAATACTCGCCGAATCGGGCAGGTGTCACTTTCGCAGAGGTGATTACCATGTTTGTCAAGTGGTTGAAAAATGTCGCAGTAATTCCTGCCTTGCACATCGCCGGAACTGTAACCGGTAAGACTCGTGGCACCTTTGTTCCAATAGGTGATGCAACCTTCTTTATCCACAAAAAAGATGCCATCGTACAAATTGTCCAGAATTTCACGATAAAAATCTACTGTTTCTAGCATGGCGCCTCGCTTAGACCGGTTTGGAAGATGTTAGATGAAGAACACGATCTATTTATCAATCTCGGTTTTAATACCCATAGTTTGTGCACGCTGGCAGAGGTTCTGTAAGGTCATCTCGCCAAACAGTGTTCCCAGCAATGCGTTTGCTTCGGCCCAGACGAGTTGAGTTACACAATTACCTTCAAAAGGGCATTCCATTTTGCGACGTTTCTTTTTTGGGGTAATTCCATCGCAGTCTACAAGCAACACATCCTGCTCAGTCGCATTCAATATCTCCAGAACCGTAATTTCATCAGGTTTACGCGCCAAAACGTATCCCCCCTGCGGACCACGTTTGCTTTTCAGAAGACCTGCCCGTTTCAGGTTTTGAAAAATCTGTTCCAGATAACGTGGGGAAATCTGCTGGCGTCGAGAGATGTCCTGAATCTGCGAAGGTTCTGGGCCACAATTATAGGCGATGTCGAACATCGCCCGCAAACCGTACCTGCTTTTAGTTGAGAGACGCATTCATATTACTCCGCTTGAAATTGAAAACGTGAAATCATTACGGAAGTGGGTCAAAGTTGTCAAGGAAATAAGATTCCGGTTTAAGGCATTTGTAAGCTCATACAACCTGCAATAATCATCTTGCTGTACGAGCTATTGTTACGGCAATTACAATTTCTGCCCCCGCTTTCTTAAGCTCTTTGGCACATTCATTCATAGTGCTCCCAGTGGTAATAACGTCATCAAGCAGAATAATTCGCTTTCCTGCCAACATTTGGTGTTTTTTAACAGAAAAAGCGTCCTTCACATTCAGTCGGCGTTCTGAAGCTGAAAGCTCAACCTGCGGTTCCGTTTTTCTGTTTCTTACTAAAACATCCGGTAACATCGGGATGTCAAGTGCTCGAGAGACTTTACTCCCAAGGAGTACCGCCTGGTTGAACCCCCGCTGACGAAGGCGGGAGTTATGCAAAGGTACTGGAAGAATAAAATCCACTTTACGATCATTGAAAAAGCCACCTATCCCTTCAATTGCAAGCAGTGATAGTGGCTGACACAGATGCCTGCGCCTGTTGTACTTGAAGGAGTGAATCATATCGCGTGCTGCCCCCTCATATAAAAGAGGGGCTCGTGCAAAATCATAATGCGGAGGAGTGGTCAGGCAGTCGCTGCAACTGTGATCTCCTCCAGAACAGTTGAAAGGAATTCCACAGATAGAACAAATTGGAGTTGTAATATGCCGTAATTTTTCGCGGCAGTATGAACAAATATGGAGTTTACCCGCATTTGGGATAAAGGTATGGCAGACGTGGCAGATTGGAGGAAGGATTACGTCAAGCAGCGCACTGATAAACTGCTTAACGTAAACCACCTATTACAGCCCGTTAGCACTTACTGCTAAGATATTCAGGGACGAAAATTCCTTCTTTTCGATAGATTCCTCCCCATTAAGACATTTCTGTAGAATGGACGCACAGAAAAAACAGGTAAACATTTCAGTTCTACTTTCCGAGATTAACGGATTTGATAACAACAGGGGTTACTGGAAGGTTTTGAAAAACCATGTTTGCACTCTGGGTCTTAACCGAAACTATTTTATCAACAACTTCCATCCCTTCTACAACCTTGCCGAATACCGCATAACCAGCTCCATCCGGACTGGGTCTGTTAAGCATATCGTTGTTGACTACATTGATAAAAAACTGCGCAGTCGCGCTGTCAGGAGCGGAAGTTCTTGCCATTGCAATGGTTCCTCGATCATTTTTCAAGCCGTTAGTAGCCTCGTTTTTTATTGGAGCACCTGTAGGCTTCTGTTTGCGGTCAGAAGTAAAGCCGCCACCTTGTGCCATAAATCCCGGGATTACTCGGTGAAATATAGTATCTGTGTAAAAACCGCTTTTAGTATAATCGAGAAAGTTTTTTACACTTATTGGCGCCTCTTTTTCAAATAGCTCAATTTTCACTTTTCCAAGACTTGTTTCCATTGTGACAACCGGATTTTTTTTCCCCTCTGCAAAAGCAATTCCAGCTATCAGACACACAATTGCTACAGCGCTTAACATCTTTTTGAACATGATACCCTCCAGATTTTTTTGAAATATTGAACAGTAGTATACGTCAGGTAGCCCATAAAAACAATATACGTAGATATTGAAGGCGTGACACGTCACAGAATGTTGAAAGCTGAGCAGCATCCTGCTAAATTGCGCCTAACATGACAAATCCGGTAAAAGAACATTATCAAAAACATCCATATCCGACCTATCCTTTGATTGCCTCGGTTCGTCGATGTGACACT
>CAJBRY010000061.1 GCA_903958085.1 uncultured Geobacteraceae bacterium | reverse complement strand
TACGGTAACCTGTTTGGCGTTTTGCTACCGAAGTGAAATTCTTGATTTTATCAAGGAAAATTCATTGACATTGGTGTAGAGACCTAAAGTATGTACCAGACAGTCCAAAACCTAATAACCGAAAAACGATTCTTACCGAAGCGCTTTAAGTACCCACCCCTGCCCCTCCCTCAAACAGGGAGGGGTTTGTCTCCGAGGGAAATCTGGGGCTGTTTCCCCTCCCTGTTTGAGGGTAATGGTGCTAACTTAATAATATTATTTGTATTTTCGGTAAGCTCCTTGTTTGGTGCGTCTCTCATATTTTCTATTGGGTTTTCTTAATTGCAGGACTTGTTGTAGAATCAATTGATTCATTTCTTCTACGACCCGAGGACCATCGATTGTATACTCTTCCCTTTTTATCGATAAGAATATTCTGATTAAGCGTATAGAATTTAAAAATGAAATCTTCTTTGGGGGAAAAAGGCAAGTCTTTGATGCTTGCGTAAATGATTTTTCGGATCAGATTGTATGTAGCCAAAGAGATGGAAAGCTCCTTTAATGCCATGTCCGGTGTTTTTGAGCGGAGTACATTGATGTCCATAACCGTTTTGACTTCACGGATTCCGATTTCAATATCCCATCTGGTGAAGTAAAGTAGTTGAATATCTTCTTTGTGGATGGCTTTATTTAAGATTGTGGTTACCAATACGTAATCATCTCCCTCCAGGCTCGGGCATTGCACTCTTCGAAGTAGTATCTTGCCAGGCATTTCCTTGTCATCAAGCCACTTAGAACGATTTTTAGGTGTCTTGATCTCAATAATTTCATCTCCTTCTGCCAGTCTTTCTTTCACTTCATAGTTCCTATCTCTTTTAGCGCGTACAACTATCTCAATACCCAATCGTTTGCATTTTGAAATAATCTCATAACAATTATACAGGTCATCTAACAACAGCAGAGATTTTTTTGGCAATTCATCAAGCATGTCATAAAACAAAGACAGCTCACTTACGTGCCGGTTTGATAATTTAAAACTGTACAGTTGCCCGGTTCCTCTTTCAATGATCACCTCTAGTAATCCTTGTGGGTATCCTTGACTACCCACTCCATTATGTTTCACCTCATATTCTTTTCTTATGCTTTCCGTATCCTGCATTTGCAGATAGGTCCCGTCTCCGGAAAAAACACGGTAACCATTCCAGTGAGAATAGCAATTCTTCGCCTGGTCTAAACGGCTGGCTTTAAACAATTCAGTGGCTAAATCCATCGGCACGCGTTCCCGGGCTTTGCTATAAGCAGCTGTGTTTAAGGAAATGTTTTTCTCCAAGCTCTTTGGTATATGCAAAGCGTAGTTTTTAGGTCTCCCTGCCTTTTTAGGTAAAGATGAATCAAATTCTTTCTTAGCCTGCAATTTTTGCTCCAGTTCCGCAAGAGTCTGAATCTTATGCTTCTGATGGATCATGTAAAAGAGACCAACTGAATTTTTCAGCGTTTTATCTTGCTGAACGGAAGATAAAACCATGGTCAGCAAAGTATTACTATTCGTAAATACTCTATCCCTTGTATCTTCCTTTTCAGTCTTAATATTTAAGACTGCGGAAGGAAACTCCTTTTCCAAAAGCCCAATAATGTTTTCCATTTTGCATTCCTGGATTTTACTGCTAATTGCCAGTGATCGGTTCTCTTTCATACTTTGTGATTTTAGTTAATCACAAAGATAATAATTATTTTAAGTTAGCACCATTACTCCCTCAAACAGGGAGGGGTTTGTCTCCGAGAGAAATCTGGTGCTCTTTCCCCTCCCTTTTTGAGGGAGGCCCTATGTTTGTAAAATGAAGCATAAGCCTG
>CAJBRY010000060.1 GCA_903958085.1 uncultured Geobacteraceae bacterium | reverse complement strand
CTTATGTTGCTCACCGAATGATCAGGTAGTGCATGGGTTGCCGAATAAGATTCCACTGAAATCTGGAGATATATTAAGCCTCGATTTTGGTGTAGTTTATGATGGATTTTATGGAGATGCTGCTGTAACTATTCCTGTAGGCAACATCTCTGAATCGGCTCGGAGTTTGATCGATGTTACTGAACAGTCTTTGTATGCTTCAATAGCCGAGGCTGTTCCAGGTAATAGACTTGGTGATGTATCTTATGCCGTTCAGCATTTTGTTGAGTCAAAAGGATATTCTGTAGTTAGAGATTTTGTCGGACATGGAATCGGAAGAAATCTGCATGAGGATCCTCAAATACCCAATTACGGTTTTCCGGGTAAAGGGGTGAAGCTGAAACCTGGGATGGTTTTAGCCATAGAACCGATGATTAACGAAAAATCTCATGAAGTGAAAGTTTTGGCTGATAACTGGACAGTTGTAACTTGTGATGGCGGTTTGTCAGCACATTTTGAGCACACTGTTGCAATCACCGAAAACGGACCTGAGATTCTAACGCGATTATAGTTTATAGTATTGTAAGGGGAGTATTATGAAAGTACGGGCTTCTGTAAAAAAGATATGCGATAAATGTAAAATAGTTAAACGCAAGGGTGTTGTACGTGTTATTTGCGACATCCCAAAGCATTCACAACGTCAGGGATGAGTTATTAAAGGGGGTATTTCCATTGGCACGTATTTCGGGTATTGATTTACCAAAAAACAAACGAATTGTAATCGCATTAACTTACATTTACGGGATCGGTAATTCTTCTGCCGAACGCATTCTTTCCGCTAGTCAGATTAATCCTGATACCCGTACAGATAAACTTACAGAGGCCGAGGTTGCCAGGCTACGTGAAGAAATTGACCGTAATTGCAAGGTTGAAGGCGATTTGAGGCGAGAGATTTCCATGAATATCAAGCGTCTCATGGATCTTGGTTGTTATCGAGGTTTGCGTCATCGTAAAGGACTTCCTTGCAATGGACAGCGCACAAAAACAAATGCACGTACGCGAAAAGGTCCTGCACGTACAGTAGCTGGTAAGAAGAAATAATCTAATTCGCTCTGGAGAATACGAATGGCAAGTCCAGCATAAAAAGTGGTTCGCAAGAAAAAAGAACGTAAGAATATTTCAAATGGCGTTGCCCATATTCAGGCAACTTTTAATAACACTATTATTACTATCACAGATCCTGTCGGTAATGTTGTCGCATGGTCTACTGCCGGTGCAAAGGGCTTTAAGGGGTCACGTAAGAGCACTCCGTTTGCTGCCCAGATTGCCGCTGAAGACTGTGCAAAAAAAGCACAAGAGCACGGGATGCGTACGGTTGAGGTTTATGTAAAGGGTCCGGGATCTGGACGTGAGTCAGCTCTTCGTGCCCTTCAGGCTGCGGGTTTCAGCATTAGCTTTATTAAGGACGTAACTCCGATCCCTCATAACGGTTGTCGGCCGCCAAAGAGAAGAAGAGTTTGATTTATAAATAGTAACATTTTTAAGGGGGTTTTCATTGGCTCGATATACAGGACCTTCATGCCGCTTGTGCAGAAGAGAAAACACAGAATTATTTTTGAAAGGCGATCGTTGCTATACTGACAAGTGTGCGATTAAGCGTCGTAACTACGCACCTGGCCAGCATGGACAGGGCAGAACAAAAGTGTCTGCATATGGCACTCAACTACGTGAAAAACAAAAGGTTCGTAGGATTTATTGTATCCTGGAAAAACAATTTCGTAGCTATTTCAAGCTTGCTGACAGGATGAAGGGCGTTACCGGTGAAAATTTACTTTCACTGCTTGAGCGCCGTTTTGATAATGTTGCGTACCGTCTCGGTTTTGCTGCTTCCCGTTCTGAATCGCGACAACTTGTTCGTCATGGACATTTTACTATTAATGGCCGTAAAGTTGATATCCCTTCGATGCAGCTTAAATCAGGTGATGTTATCGAGTTAAGGGAAAAGAGTCGCAAAGTTGTTGCTATTAATGATTCTCTGGAAGCGGTTGTACGTCGTGGCATTCCGCAGTGGCTAGAGCTAGATCGTGATTCCTTTAAAGGTACACTGAAAGGTGTTCCTGCTAGAGAGGATATCACAACTCCAATCCAGGAACAGCTCATTGTTGAGCTATATTCAAAGTAATTTCTGGAAGCTGCTGATTTTAGTTACGAACGACAACCGGGCTACAATTTCCGGAGGAGGTAGCAATGTATAAAAACTGGCGTGATTTAATTAAACCTAAACAGCTTCAGGTAGAGAAAGAGTCATTATCTTCTACATATGGCAAGTTTTATGCCGAGCCTTTTGAACGTGGTTTTGGTACTACTCTTGGCAATTCCCTTAGGAGAGTTTTACTCTCATCATTGCAAGGTGCAGCAATAACATCTTTGCGTATAAAGGGTGTTTTGCATGAATTTTCGGCTATTCAGGGTGTTACTGAAGATGTTACTGATATCATTTTAAATCTTAAGGGTGTCAGACTTAAGTTGCATTCTACGGACCAGGCGGCTATTCATTTCAAGCATAAGGGCGTTGGCATTATTACAGCTGGAGATATAATTTCCGGTCATAATGTTGAAGTGATGAACCCTGATCATTATATTGCTACATGTGGAAAAGATGCAAACCTTGAAGTTGAAATGATTGTAAAGATGGGCAAGGGTTATGTGTCTGCCGACCGTAATCGAGATGAAAAGGCACCAGTTGGCACCATTCCTATTGATTCTATATACACGCCGATTAAGAAGGTAAATTTTTCTGTCACAAACGCCCGTGTTGGTCAGATGACAGATTACGACAAACTTAATCTTGAAGTGTGGACTGATGGTAGTGTTAAGCCCGAAGATGCTGTTGCTTACTCTGCTAAAATATTGAAAGAGCAGTTGTCAATATTCATAAACTTTGATGAGGAATTTGAACCTCAAATAGAGGAAGAGTCGCAAGAAGATAAGGATAAGGTTAATGAGAATCTTTATCGTACAGTTGAAGAATTGGAGCTGTCTGTAAGGTCAGCAAACTGTTTAAAAAATGCTGGAATTAAGCTTATTGGTGAATTAGTCACCAAATCT
>CAJBRY010000059.1 GCA_903958085.1 uncultured Geobacteraceae bacterium | reverse complement strand
GACCAGTACAGTTGTTAATACTGAATTTATAAGGTTCTTGTTGATGCTGCCGAGGTAAATGGCTACTTAAGAGAGTAATGATCACACGGCATATCTCGATAAAGAAATGAAAAATGACATCCAAATTAGACTGCAATCTAAGCTGAGGCGTTGTATCAAACACAACAATTGTATTGAAATCAATTTTTTAAGGTATATCCTATGCTTGTTGAACCTCTGAGAACAACTGAAGCAAAGAAACTGAATTAATGATTGTGACAGCATGGAGAAAATGAAATGAAATGCCCTGTTTGTGAGAGAGCCGAATTAGCAGAGCAGGTTCAGAATTACCACTACCGTGAGTGCGGTTTGGATAATGTAATTCTTACAGGGATCACAGTAAGAACATGTCCTGAGTGTGGAGCACTAGCACCTAAAATCCCAAAGATCGAGGCACTGCATGATTGCATTACTCATGCACTCATAAAGAAAGAAGAACGGCTGATACCAGCTGAGATAGTGTTTCTCCGGAAATCTCTTGGTTGGTCTGGTGCTCTTTTTGCCGATAATATGCACAGCGATCGTTCCCAGATCTCAAAGTGGGAGAGTGGGAAGGTCGTAATGAGCAGGTCCAATGAGTTGCTACTTCGTGAAATGGTTGCTCGTGGAAAGAAAATCGACGATTATGAGAGAATAGATGCAGCGCGGAAAGAGACACACAAGGTCGTCTCTTTATTTGTTCGGATAGATCAAGCCAAGCAGCGTTGGACGGACGAGTGGAGAGAGGCTGCGTAACTAGCTGAATATCTGAGAAAAGGGGCCTGCTGCGTCCCTTTCTTATTTTTGCTTTAACGGGCATAAGATGCAGCGGAAGCACAGAACATTTTTTGAAAAACATTATCGTAATAAAGTGAGTATCTGAAGCATTGCGAGCAGTCTCCCAGACTCTTTTGATATGTCAGAAATCAATATTCAACAAGGTCACAGCTGCTGCTTAATGTTTCGGAGCAAGATGAGCGAGTTTCTCTCAGGTCTGGCAACAGCTTGTAGCCGCGAGAGCTGCGCCAAGGAGAACAAATGAGCGGTAAAGTCCTCGCCATAGTCGCAACAAATAACGCTTTGTCTACTTATTCTCGCGAAGACCTTATTAAACAAGCTGGCGAGTGGTTTGGATTCGATATAGCAAACGGAGATGCACGGCAGGACACAATCGACACATACATGTCCGGTCTTAAACACTGGCTTACCTGGTGCAGAATTTCAAATGTTGACCCAGGCACGGCTAACAAGGAACATGTCAAAATGTTCCGGAAGGAATTGGTTGACTGCGGGTCCTCTGCTGCAACCATCAACAGCAAGCTAACCTCAATCAGGAGATTTTACGAATCAGCCCTACAGCGTGGATACATTGCCTTGAATCCAGCTGTTACAGTCCGTGCACCAAAAGACAGAAGTGCGGCGAGTGAGATTGTTTCTCATCTGTCTGACATAGAGGCAAACCGGGTGTTTCAAGCCATACCAAACGACGACCGGCTTAAGTCCATTCGGGATCGTGCCATTATTGCTCTGATGACTATAGAGGGATTACGTAGGATAGAGATTCATAGAGCCAACGATGAGGATATTGAGCTTAACGCTGGTAAGGTACGAATGCTGATCCACGGGAAAGGCAAAGACCGGGTTATATATCCACGTTCAAACGACGTAGCAAAAGTCATAAATAAGTATATGGACAAAAGAGGTACGGTCAAGCCGGATGCTACCGGTCTGCATCCACTTTTTGTAGAAGTTACTAAAGCCGGTAATCCGCAAGGCCGACTGACCAGACGCGGAATTACCAAGATGGTTAGTACTTATTTTCTTAAGGCTGGCATAACTGCAACACTCAAAGATGCTGTCCAGAAAAGGCAACGCAATTGTCACTCATTACGGCATACTTGTGGCACTGACATATACAGGGAAACCGGGGATCTTAAGCTCGTTCAGGAAGCCCTTGGACATGCAACACTCGAAATGGCAGCAAAGTATAGTCATGTTGAAAAGCGGGTCAAGTCCAAGGTTACGGAGGTTATTAAAATACAGATCGAATAATAACCGGTTCGCAGTAGTAAGACACATAAACGGCAAAACTTTGCGGAGGACTCGTGCTATGATCAAATCCGAATTAGTAAGCAAACTATCTTCACAAAACGAAATCAGTCATAATATTGCGGAAATAGCGGTGAACGAAATATTTACCGGGATATCTGACACACTTATATCTGGTGGCCGAGTGGAAATACGCGGTTTTGGGAGTTTTGAGGTTAGGAAGTATGATTCTTATCTATCAAGGAACCCCAAAACCGGCGAATCTATAAAGGTAAATGCAAAGAAATCCCCGTTTTTCAAAGTAGGGAAAGAATTACGAGAGAGAGTTGATAAAAAGGTCAACGTTGTTAGGGATGAACACAAATGATATTTCCCTCTGCCAAAATATTCCTGAGTAAAGAGGTTCCTAAAGACGATCTCATCTCCCTGGATAAATCTCACTGGTGTGAACTAAATCAGAAACGCTGGATTTACGCTGTTGATATCTATAGTTTTGGTGAGTATCTTCTCCCAAAGCTGCTCTTTAAAGGCCCTTTTACCCTCTACAAATCGGAAGTAAAATGCCTTGCATGCTACAAAATGTCTCCAATCCTAGCAATAGAAGCTTCCGGATATGTCCCTATTGGAGGTGAAGATCATGACCTGGCACTTAACATAGCCTTTTTTCTCGAAGGAGGGATTAAGGATCTTAGGAGTAAACCAGTTTATTTAACTAATGTAGAAGAGTACCCACCCGAATTTTTGAAGAAAATCAGGATGTCCAGCTTTCTCTTCCGTAAGTACTCGCTTGGCGAAGACAACGATTACTTTGCCAACGCCTGCATGCATTGCAAAGCCCCAATCGAGGATTTCAATATCTTCTATGAAGAGGATGGTCCACTCGCCAGGTGCAACCCCTCCCCTGCCAGACATGGAGTCGTATTAAATTATGAGACGCCCATTATTTGTGAGGCGCAGTTTGCGTGAGTTGGAAATGGTGTAACTTGTCGTATTGATTATCCGATAAGTTGGGGATTGACTTGTACGAGGCAGCAGAGCGAAAACTGGAGATAAATGAGAAGAAGTACCCGGCAGATAAAGTTCGCGGAAGTGCTAAGAAATATACTGAATACGAGGATACGAAATGACAAAAGCTGACATTTTTGAAAAGATTCAAGCCAAAACCGATTTTAATAAGAAGGAGTCTGCTGAAATGGTTGAGGCAGTCTTTGCTATAATGAAAACCACCCTTGAATCCGGAGAAAATCTGAAGATTTCTGGATTCGGTAACTTTATAGTCAAACAGAAGGCTAATCGTCGTGGGCGTAACCCTCAGACGGGTGAAACTCTTACCATTGAGGCTAGACGCATACTAACTTTCAAACCAAGCAACCTGCTCAAGGCAGCAATCAACAAGTAACTACTGGAGATCCATTATGGCTATGACCGTAGAAATAAAAGGTAATAAACTCTGTATCGAAATTGATCTTGAAAAACCGACTCCATCATCATCTGGTAAGACTCTAGTGGTAGCCAGTTCTCGTGGCAACGCTGTAACTACTGCTGAAGTGGACGGCAAGCCGGTTACTATTGGGCTGAACGCTTATATCAAGAAGTAATGAAGGCGGCTGTCTATTCAGTTACATACAGAATAGCCTTGACCGATGCCCAGCAGGCACGACTCGACAGAAAGTGGCCTGACGGCGATCCGCTTATATCTTATGAGAAAATTGCGTACATCCTGGAACCGCTTCCGGTCGAAGACGTGTACTGGTCACACCATACCGGGCAATTTCTCTATTTTACCGTTCGAGGAGATGACATAGATGGAACTGTTGCCGAGGTCATTGAAAGACTTGAAACAAAGTTGGGAAAGGTCTGATTCTGGCATTTGCGATATAATAAATGGAGCTTCAATAAATGACCTGCCCTTTCTGTAAAGAAAATATTATTGACGGTGCAATCAAGTGCAAACATTGCGGATCAATGCTCAATCTTGATCCGTACAACACCATTACCGTTGACAACATCACTGCTGACGAGATTCGTGCCTTTGTGGGTACGAACGCATATTACTACATCCAGAATTTCTCAAAGTTCACCATTTTGGGGAGAGAGAAGTTTTGCGTAACCTGGAATTGGAACTGCTTCGGCTTTACATTCCTCTGGATGCTTTACCGCAAAATGTACGCACTGGCGCTGGTAACCTTCATTGTTTTCTGTATCCCTGGCGTGAATGTTCTGCTGCATATTGGAGCAGGAATGATCGGGAACTACTTGTACTACAGGCATGTTAAAGCAAAGATCATTGAAATACGGTCTTCCCAATTACCTCATAATTTTTTGCCAGTCCTTAAAGAGATGGGTGGAGTAAACAGTTGGGTAATCACTGTAGGGATCATTATTAGCATCATCTTGACAATATTTATTGCTATATTCTTTTCTACTATGATTGCTTCTATGGGACATTTAATCGGAATGACGATCTAAAAAGAAAGTTCCAGTTTCCATGCAGAAAATGAAGCTGAAGCAGTAATTATTAAAAAGGTACCTCAACGATGCGTAAATATTTATTACTCTCTATCATACTTCTCGTATCCTCCAGTTGTGCCTCGGCTCCAAAAGTTTCATTTCCTGCAACAACTCGTGTTTTGGGAATCGCAACAATTTATCAGTCTGCCACCGGCGAAAGACTTGAGGTAATTCATGACAACCGCGCAGGTGTCGCCATCTTGAAGCTTCCAGATGGAACAGTTGTCGTATTACCGGCTGAATTAGTAGGTTCGGAAGAACGCTATAAAGATGCCCGGATGACTGTTTGGGAACATGATAGTGGTGTTCAGCTCTGGATCGATGGGAATGTTGCGTTTAGTGGAACAATCCATAAATAATGCCCACGACTTCTTCCACGGGACAGTTCCCGGTTCGAGAAGTGAGATGATTCTGTCTGTTACGATTTGATACAGGTCCATGATGTTTCTCCTTTCGATAATTTTGGCTGGCCAGCCATCGAAAAGAAAAAAAGCCCAAAGGTGAGAGCTGATGGGCGTTGGAGCAATGAATTATTTTTGAAATTTAACCCCCCGGGGTTGAAAATAGTCCTATGTGAGTAGCGTTTCCTCTACTTCACCATGGTTTCAGAATTTCTCGATGAGTTGAAATGCTGATTGATGGTGGTAAGTTTTCAACTTTTTGGATTACTATAATCCGCTTGTGCATTGCGGATATGAAAGTGAATTGCGATTTGGATTCAGAATTTCTTCCCTGTGACCTAGAAATACAAAAAAGATAGTGTTTTTAAAAATATTTTCACGACATGATCTGTCGCTTTACTGCTGTATCCTTGGTTTAACACTAAAACAAGGAGGCCAACCATGGCACGCACAGCAACAGCAACAGCGAATATCCTTTCCGACCTGTATGAAGAAACTTTCAGCCGCGATTCCTTCGAACCTTTCCGTATTACTTGGCTACAGCTCCGATCATTAGCCGCTGTTCCTCGCCTTAAAGAAGACTTTCTGAAAGAAATTTCCGAAGCTCTAATGGTGCAGATCCAAATGGATTTGATATTGACGGTTCTACACCGTTGACCGTTGCAGCGTATCGGCTTGAAAAGGATATTACAAGTTTGTTGCATTCATACGGTGCTGAAATTGAATTTGCAAACAGCCTGGGGCAAAAACCATTATTTTGCGCCTGCCAAGGCGGGCTTAGTGACTTAACAACGGACTTGCTTGAAGAGAGCAGATTGAGAATGGCATCACTATTACTTGGGTGCGGTGCTGATGTAGAAGGAACAGACAACGAAGGGTGGACGCCATTGCCCGCTTACCAAAACTTTGCCGTAAAGTTTTGTTTCATCTACTTCGCCACTCCGTTTCCAGAGCATTGCTTCTTCGCCTAAGAATGGATCCTCAATAGTAAAATCCAGACCGGCATGAACAAATATGTGGCTGTCTGTTGTCCTGTATAATGGCAATGTGTTCAAATATTCAATAAGCTCGACAAGCTCCTCAGGAGCAGTGACACCATAGCTTTTTAAAGTAGCATCTCCGCCGTTAGCCAGCCATCTGGCAAGGTTTTCATAACGAGGCTCAAGTAAGTAGGCTAAAAGTAGATGTTCATGATTGCCTAGAATTGCTCTTACATCGTAACCGGATGACTGTAGCTCGAAAATTGTATTCCTCACGCCCCTGCTGTCCGGTCCTCGGTCAGCCGTTAAGAAGTTTTCAAAGGTATTAACGCGCAAGTTCTTTGAGGAAATCCTGCATGCCTAATTTTCTGCACGAGCTAACTGACTTTGGTGACTTGATTCGAGTTGTGTCGAGTGAAAAAGGTATTGTTCCGCAACTAGTTGAAAAAGATTAT
This sequence comes from uncultured Geobacteraceae bacterium, assembly GCA_903958085.1. Lineage (GTDB taxonomy): Bacteria > Desulfobacterota > Desulfuromonadia > Geobacterales > Pseudopelobacteraceae > JACRCG01. The sequence continues at coordinate 11,483 of CAJBRY010000059.1, read as the reverse complement.
CTGCTCAGCTACTAATTCCGGGTTTTCTTTTAACTCAAAATCGAAGCCCTCTATCTTTTGAACTTCATCTTCTCGTGGTCGCTTCTAATCCTCACAATTTCCGAAGGGTCGATTCCGGCCTTCTCAGCCAACTCCGGCCACCCTCCAATCGCTTCTTCCACTTGCTTAATAACCTTCCCCGCAGTGCCTATTGCAAATCTGTTGGCAACGCTCATGACGTCTTCCCTGGTGATGCCCTTAAACTTACCGTTCACTGACATGAGGTGTTGGTGAGTCCATTCACCAGCGGGATTGAATGCGTGGGTAACATCGTATGCGGGTGCCAAGGCCCAAGTGCCCCACTCTTTCAACAGAAACGAGATGTTCTTGGTGTGGTCATCGCAGTTAGCAGACAGCACGTTGAACACCATGCGTCGGAACGCCTCTTCTTTGGTCTGGTAGTCGAGGCTCAGCTGGTCGACCGTCTGGAATAGTTGACTGTAATCGTGAGTGGCTATCTGTTTGTAATCCAGATGGGTCATAGCACAAAGAGTCTGCATGTGGATTTTCTGGTTCACATCCCGGTCGAAGCGCTTTGTCATGAAATGAGCCCTGTTTCCCTCAAGCATGAGGCGACAGGGGGACATCGTTATGCCCGCGTGAGTGGCCATCTCAAAGTATGCAAATTCGATTCTCCCATAATCCATCGAACTGCCTAGAGCGAGGTCCGGGCCAACACCGTCGAGCTTTAGGAGCCAGTGTTCGAATCCCGGCGCAGCCAAGAACTGACCAGCTCGAATTTCGTTTGTTTCAGGGTTCCAGGCGATTGTGGCTTTTGCCCGGGCTCCACCGGCAGATGTGCCGACCTTGATCAGCTGATTCAGTGCGGCCACGGCCAGATGGTCTTCGCTCATATCGCCGTGGATTGCCTTGCGAGCGGCTTCAACCAGGTTGGACAGTTTGATAGCGGTTACGCTTTGCTTCGCATTGGTGCGATCTGGACGAAATTCGAGAGCGCCCATACCTCGTTTGCCCATATATGCTAATCTATCGAGAGCGGTGATGTTGTTCTTCGTGACACCCTGTTTGGCCATCCATGCGTCGATCAGGCTGTTGCCGAAGTCGTCAGGCAAACAATCGGCGAGCAGTGCCGGCAGCCGCTTGTATGTGAGTTCCGGTAAGAACGCAAATACATAGGGTGAGAATGTATTGACTGGCATCTGGGTAGGTGCAAGTTCAATCCCGAGCTTCGAAAATTGAGGAAAATACGCGAAAACGTAATGCCCGCTTTTTGGGTCCAGTGCGATGGCACCGACCTTGTGGCCCCAGATGTAAACTTCTATACGACTCACAGCTTTGTACATACTTTTTACCCCTTACGTTCGGTATGTTTCCGCTCTTTGAATATTTTCTGTCGCGGAGCCTTCGTGCTGGACATCTGTAGAGGGTTGATAGAGACAGTTGGAGAGAGCGATTCAATCCAGTCGGTCCGGTTCACAACCCGAAGAACACTTATGAGGGTTGTAGTGGTTACCGGTCGGCCCGACTCAAGGCGCTTTACGGAATTCAATGCGACCCCCGCTTGAGCGGCCAATTCACGCTGATCAATGTTGCGCTGGAGTCTGAGCGTGCGAATATGTTCGCCTAACGTCTGCTCCCATTCTTCAACGGTTCTAAACTTTTCCATATTAGCCTCTTTATGGTATAAATTAGACAATATAATACAGTATAGACCATATACTGTCTATGTAAAAAAATTACTATCATTAATAAAATAGACCATATAACAGCTGCAATGTCATTAAAGCCACAATATAACTGTTATATGGTCTATTGTGATATGATTATTTTTCGAGAATTGTTACTGCGATAAAGGAGTGCTACGCGTTCGAACGACCGGATAGCAACGTCCGGTCACTCTGCAAATAGACCGGTTCGCGTTCAAAGACGCACGTAATAGTTTTGCACGGTCGTGTGGTTCATGCTCGCCCCATGTGGCTCCAGTTGGACATTATGGCTGCTTCCGTCCCCTCCAGCTCTATGCCGTTGCCATGAATTTCTCCAGGTTGAACGGCGTGTTGTATTTAAGCATGTAATAGATCGCCCGCGCCAGCTTGTGAGCCATGATACCGATTGCTTTTCCTTTGCCATGGAGCTTGGCCAGGTTATCCACCAGCTTCTTGGCTGGAGAATTATAGCGGATCAAAAGCAGTGCAGCTTCGGAAAATGCCCACTTCAGATGGGCATTGCCGATCTTGGCGCCACCGGTGCCCTTCTTCTTGCCGGCCGATTCATGACTGCATTTCACCAGTCGGCAGTAGGAGGCAAAATCCTGAACTGATTCGAAACGGTTGATATAGTGAATCTCGTAGAGCATCACCAAGCCGAGAATCTGGCCGACACCGTGGATAGAGCGCAGCAGTAAAAGCGAGTGCCAATCATGGCGACGGGCCGTCTTTTCGATATCCCATTCCAGGGCTTTGAGCACGTCGTCATAAGCATCGATCATTGCCAGATCGATCTGCACGATCTTGCGAACCTGTGTATCGGGAAAGTGTTGGGCAACCTCTTTTCGATTACTTTCAGTGGCAAGATGGACGCCAAGCACAGGCAGATTGTACTGGATGTGGCTTTGCCGATCAACTGCGATGTATGGTGTAATCTCTTCACCGACGCAGGCATTGACGTTGGTTTCACTGAAGTAGCCACTGTCGGCAAGTAACTCGGTAATAGTGCCGAGTTGTTTTGGTAAGACCACCAGGTTTTTCAGGGTTGATATCAGTTCCTGTTTGTAGTTTGACTGCTGGGTTATATGAGCAGCTACAATCAACTTTGATTCTGTGTCAACGGCAGCCTGAGCATTATAGGTCTGCTCAAAACCGCCACCAGAGACTGGCATGATGCGGGATTCTTCATCAGTCAGGTTGACCTGGTCTTTGGAAGTTGGACCCGCTGTCGGTGGTTTGGGCTGCTTACCTTTTGGCTTCTTGCCGGTTTCTTCTGTCTTCTTTGCCCGTGCAGCGACTTTTTCTTCGTACGCTGCCTGCTCACGAGTGTGACGCTCAGCAGCACGACGTTCGATCTCGGCCTTGGCTGCGGCAATACCTGAAAGACGCTGCTCGCGACGTTGGAGCTCTTCGGGAACATTCATGCCATCAGGAATGTCAGCCTTGTCGGCTGATTCGGCTCTTTTGAGAAGCTCCGCAACTTCAGATTTGAGCTGTGTTTCCAGCTTGCAGGCATGCTCATAACTCAAGGCTTTGTGCTTGGATGCATTGGCTTTGATCTTGCTACCGTCCAGACTTACACTGCCCAGTTTCAGCATATTCATCTGACGGGCAATCATCAGAATCTGGACGAACAGAACGGAAAGCTCTTTCAAAAACCGCTTCCTGAATGTGGCAATGGTGTCATGATCAGGATGACGGTTTGCCGCAATAAACCGAAAGGCTGCCGAATCATATGTGCTGCGCTCCAGCTTGCGACTTGAAAACACACCGGCAGAGTAACCGTAGAAGAGAAGTGCCAGCAGCATAGCAGGATTGTAAGGCTGTGAACCACGGCCGGCATATGATTCTTTCAAAGAACGCAGGTCCAGTTGTTCTACAATCTCGACGACAAATCGGGCCAGGTGCCCTTCGGGCAACCAGTCCTGCACTGAAGGTGGCAAGAGATACAGCGTCTCTCGGTCTACATCTAAAAACTTGGGCTCCATGCACGCCTCCAACATATAACTCCACCACCCGGTTTTTTCCCGCCAGCGCCAGCTTGAACCGTGGAAAGCGGCGCATGAAGAGAAGAGCCGGAAACCAGAACAGGATAACAGCCGGAATATATGACCAGATCGTAATCTGATGCAGCGAAACTGCGGCAACAAAGGCAATGAATGCAGACAGCAGAAGGGCTCCCATAAATTCTGCTTCCCGGTAACTGTCACTTTCATCTACCACCATGACCGCAATCTCGCCGGACGTTTCTCGTTCGGCCTTTTTTACCAGAGCCGTGATCTTCTCTTTTTCCGGTTCGCTGAAAAAATTACTGGAATTTTTGCTTTTCATTACCAATCCCCCGATGCTCCACCACCGCCAAAACTTCCACCGCCGCCGGAAAAACCGCCAAAACCGCCGCCAGATGAACCTCCGCCAAATCCCCCGCCAATGAACGGTCCAACAAAACCGTGTCCACCGCTGCCGAACATGAACGCAACCACAAGGCCAAGGACAAAGCCGGCGGCGCCCAGAACAGCCAGAATAACAACCCCGAGACCCGGAAAGGTCAGGAAGCCGATCAGCGGCAGGCCTGCCGCACCGACGGCGCCACCCAGAAATTTTGAAAATGATCCGAGGAAAACGACCGCTACCAGAAGAAAAATCAGCAGGGTAATAACCGGACTGGCGCTCTTTTTACCCTGCTTCAGGTCGCGCGGCTCTGCCTTATACTCCCCCCTGACAACCTGCATGACCGAAGAAACGCCCGCCGATATGCCGGTGTCATAATCATTATTCTTGAAATGCGGAGACATATCGCCCCGGATAATCCTTCCTGAGACCAGATCGGTCAGAACTCCCTCCAAACCGAGCCCCACCTCGATCCGAACCTTGCGCTCTTGCTTTGCAATCAGCAGGATTGCGCCGTTGTCCAGTTTAGTCCGGCCGATTTTCCACGCCTCAGCAACCTTGATGGAGTATCCCTCCAGACTTTCGCCTTCCAGAGACTTAATGGTAAGCACGACAATTTGCGTAGAGTCGCTTTTTTCGAAATCGGCAAGCTGCTGTTCCAGCCTCCCTGCTGCGCCGGGAGACAGCAGGTTCGCATAGTCGTTTACACGGCCACGGAGCTGCGGCACCTCAAGCGTGCAAGCCAGATGGGGGAGCAACAGCAGCATTACTATGACGCACAATGTTTTCATGATCACCTGCCTGATTCAGGACGGTTTAAAACTTCACTTTCGGCGCTGTCTTTGCCCCTTCGTCAGCCTTGAACGGCTCCTTGCGGGTGAGATGAAGCAGGAGCGAGTTGGTCATGCTGTTGGGAAAGGTTCTGATGCTGGTATTGAAATCCTGAACCGATTTGTTGTAACGAACCCGAGCCACATTGATCTTGTTCTCTGTTCCCTCAAGCTGATTCTGCAGATCCATGAAATTCTGATTGGCCTTGAGATCCGGATAGCGCTCCACCACCACCATGAGCCTGGAGAGAGCTCCGGAAAGTTGTCCCTGCGCCTGCTGGAACTTTTCCAACGCCTGGGGGTTGTTGACAAGATCCTTGGAAACCTGCATGGAACCGACTTTGGCGCGGGCTTCGGTAACAGCCTTCAAGGTGTCGGCTTCGTGTTTAGCATACCCTTTTACCACCTCCACCAGATTCGGGATCAGGTCTGCGCGTCTCTGGTACGAGACCTCGACATCACCCCAGGCGGCAAAGACCGCTTCTTCGGCCGCCTGCATGCTGTTGTAGCCGCAGCCGCCAAGCAGGCCCAGGCCGAGAAGAGAAATGATCAAAATTATGAACCGTTTCATATTGCCTCCTTCAAATTTTTTTCGGAATGCGAATGTCATTATCTTCAAATGAACCGTATTCGGCCAGCTTGTGACAGGCTACGCAGTTGATCCTGGACTTGATAGAGCTTCGCTGATAAATCTCCAGATTTATCGGCTTATGTTTTTCTTTCCAGTAGGGGATCTCGGTAATTCTCGCCGGGGGATTTTCATTTTTGATTGAGCGAAGTAACTTTATCGACGCCTCCTCATGGGACGTTTCCGCAGCATAAGTGACAAGAAAAACCTCGATCTCTTTCTTTGCTGTGTCATTGATGGAGGCGTCGTCGCCAAAATGGTCATTGAGGCTGGACATCATATTTTTCCAGCTTTCAGCCGGGAGTAAATTAGGTGGAAATGCCATATGGCAGGAACCGCACTCTTTCAGGTAGATTTGCGGTATTGACAGTTTCACCGGTTGTTTTGTTTCCAGCGAACTGGGCAGGAAGAGTATTGCCGCCAATGGTGAAATTATCCATAAGTAGGAGATCAAGCGCACTGGTGTAGCAGTATGAATTGGTTTGTCAGTTTCGTCGGAGAGTTTTGTTCCGGTAAACATGGCAGGAATGATGCCGGTTTTATGGCGTATCGTTTCGTTCAATACTCCGCATACATGGCCGATAACTACTCCGAGCAGGAGATAAGAGAGTGCCAGATGCAACAGTTTCAGTTGGTCGGCATACACATAAAAACCAAGGTACAGGAATCTGGAAATCCCTCTCCCTTCGTCTATACCGAAAACAATTACACCGGTTAACGCCGCCAGCAGACCGAGAGTTATTATGCCGAGGGCGCTCCAGGAAGCTGCGGGATTGTGGCCGGTATAGTTTGTTTTTTCATTCTTGATGACCGCCTTGATATAGCTGAAAAGCTCAGCAAGCGATAAATGCAGGGAACTGAAGCGCGAATAATGTGGGCCGCTAAAACCCCAGAATATCCTGAAGAGGAGGAGAATTGCCACGGCGACGCCGGTGCCGATATGAAAGGCAAGCCAGCTGTCCTTGTTTACCAGGTCAATACCGAAAAAGCTGAGTATGTCGGCAGTAACAACAGTACTGAGTACGAAAATCACCAGAGACCAGTGAAATATACGCGTCTGGATGTCCCAAACATTTATTTTTTTCATATTTTAGGGATCTTCACTTTATGCTCGTCAAAATCACCTTTCTCTGCCGTCAGATGGCAAGCGACGCAGTTTGAGGCAGTCCCGATTGACTTCCTTTTGAATACCGCTGCCCGTACTTCGTCATGTTTTCTTTTGAAGTACCCGGTGTCTGTTATCCTGAGAGGGGCATCAGATTTACCGATTGAGGCGAGCAGCTTGCCCGACAGTCTGGAGGAGCTTTTTTCAGCACTGTTATTAACAAGGTAGTCCAGTATCCCGGTTCTGGTCGCCTCATCAAGAGTTGCGCTGTCGCCAAAATGATTATCCAGAGTACCCATGATTTTTTCCCAGGATCTCCGGGGGAGGAGTTGAGGTTGGAAGGCAAAATGGCAGGCACCGCACTCCTTGAGGTAGGCGCTGTTTGTTACCGGCCCCAGGATTGATGAGCCCTTTCCCCTGGAGTTGCCTTCCCGGCCTTCACTGGCCAGAACAGGGGCAGAGAGGATGCAGATGAGTAGAATCGTCAGGTAGTAGCTTTGTTTGAGTTTCATATTCTGTACTCCTCCTGAAGTTATTGTTTACTTATGAATGTCAGGACGTCACCCTTTTCTCTGGCCGTCCCTTCTCTGGCATATACCTGCTTGAAGTTTCTCGCCAGCCATTTTTCCGTCTCTTTGACATCGGTAAGCCTTTTTGGGTTGGCTGAAGGGGCAAGCGGCTCGATGACTTTCCCCACGAGGGTCTTGCCACTCTTCTTCAGGTCAGAAGTATGGCAAGTAGCACAGGATATGGGGCCGGACTTGTCGTTTGGCCGCGTTTCAAAGAATAGTTTCTTTCCTCTCTCCGCATCAAACCCCTTAAAACCACCCGCCTTCTTTGCCTGGGCCTCCAGATTTTGTATATATTTCGTCATCTCAGCGTTGAGGCTGGCAGCAAGACCAAGCGCCGGATTGATTGTCATAACCAGACAAATTGCAGTGAGAACAGATGAAGACTTCATAGATTTTTCTCCTCCAAGATGAACAGTGCCTCAGGTTTTCTCAACCACGGCGCGCCGCTTCGATAGTAGCGATGTCGATCTTTTTCATCTGCATCATCGCATCGAATGCACGCTTGGCAGCAGCGGTGTCAGGGTCGGTTATCGCTTCAATCAGAGCTAGCGGCGTAATCTGCCAGGATAGCCCCCATTTATCCCTGCACCAGCCGCAAGCACTCTCTTCCCCGCCGTTGCCGACAATGGCGTTCCAGTAACGATCGGTTTCGGCCTGGTCAGCCGTTGAGACCTGAAACGAGAATGCCCAGTTGTGTTTGACCTCGGGGCCGCCATTGAGCCCGAGGCAGGGGATTCTCATCACGGTAAACTCGACCGTCAACACATCACCCTTCTTCCCGGACGGATAGTCTCCCGGAGCGAGGTGCACCGCATTAATGGATGAATCGGGAAAGGTCCTGGCGTAAAAACGCGCCGCCTCCTCGGCGTCGCTGTCGTACCAAAGGCAAATTCTGTTCTTTGCTGGCTTGAACATGTAATTACTCCTTTGTGAGAGTAGGCCTGCAGGACACGTGGCCGGTACGCCGAGGACGCCCCCTGGCCGAAACTAATGCCATCCGGGAGCGGACGGATCGGGAATCAGCCCTGGAACGTCCTCCAGCAGCATTACTTCAGGTTCTCCAAATGTGTGGACACGAATAATTTTCATAGCGGATGCTCCTGTTCTTTAATTCAGAAAATATATCCCTCAAAAAAAACAGAGGCGTTTATAAATTCATATTTTTCTGACGTTTGCAGCCTGTAGCCCTTTCGGCCCTTTGACCACTTCAAATTCGACACTGTCGCCTTCCTGAAGGGATTTGTAACCTTCCCCGGTTATTGCGGAAAAATGACAAAAGACATCTTCACCATTATCCTGCTCAAGAAATCCAAAACCCTTTGAATCGTTGAACCACTTCACTTTGCCTGTTGTCATAGTATTGCTCCTGATAGCGTATTTATTTCAGCTTGTATAAGGTTGTAAGTTTTCTCTTCACTGTTTACGCGCAACGGTCGTTTCCATTTCCTTGACCGTCTTGCCATCTTTGGCTGTGGAGTACATTTCATACTCCATGGTCTTGTCGTTCACGATCCTAGTGACACTCCGCCATACCATGAGGCCTCTGGCCGGATCATCGTAGTATCACTCCTGCGTAATGGCCTTGCCATCCTCGCTGGCATCTCCTTCAAAATAGTAGATTCCGGTGCTCATTAAATAGATCCAGATCGAGACATATTTGCCACGAGGACTGTCATAACCTTTGATAGCTTGGTACTCTCCATGTCTTAGTTACAATCCTCTCGCCACAAACAGCTGTGTTGGCCACAGTCTGCAGCTCTATTAGCTTCAAAGCATGGCTGATTTCCTTCAGACTCTTGAATAGCTCGCACTAGGTCGCTCTTTTTTGTATAGCCTCCATTAATGTTATGCTGACTGGCAATTTTCTTTATTTCGCTGATTTTCATTTGTACATCTCCTTTTGGTTTTAGGTGCTGTTTTGGACGTCGATAATGGCCTCAGAGTGGATTTAATTACTTTAGAGTCAGAAATTGCTCCAGCATGAAGTGAAATATCAGATGCTGTGTTTGAAACTGCACATGGTTTAAACATTAACAAGATTTCTGGCGAAAAAGTATGAGGAGATGTCTGTATTTTTAACAGGATAGATAGTAAGGGTAATTTAAGGTCTTATCCTATGTACAATTCACTTAGAGACTTCTTCAACGAAAATGAGATGATACTCTGTCAATAAGTACCAATGCCAAAATCGGATAACCTCTCATAGGTCGGACCGTCATCCCGGTTTATAATTTCAGGTATGTGATTTATATGAACAGGAAGGAGGTACTTATTGAATCAGTTTTAAGCAGGGGTACGGGGTTACCTTTAGGTGATACCAGAAAACAGTTCTATTGCCATAAACATGAAAAATGCGCTGCCCACAGAATGAATATAATTGAAACACTCACGTTCTGCCGCCGCGGAAGCTCAGGTGTATCCTTAAGTACCTCATTTTCCGGTCGTCGGTATTGGTGCATCTGCCAGCGGTTTGGAAGCGTTTGAGCTTTTCCTCGCGAATGTCCCACAGAAATGTTCAGGGTACATGATTGCGGACCAACCTACGATCAAGGCTCGATTTCGATAGACGCGGGATCAGCAGATCAAAGCTACAAACATGAGGATATGCTTTGAACCGGAAGATCAAAAGACAAGAATATAGATGTAATAATTCAGCTTTCTTTATTTGTTAAGTACATAAAATGGATAAACTGAATAAATCCCGCCCTTTTATCATTCCATAATAACTTCATCCTGATAATTTCACAGCACCCCTTACAATTTTTTCAGAGGTTCGGATGCATCCTGTTACCAAAAATGAACGCAGTACCCTCTCATGGTACTCCGCCTTTCTTTTCGAATACGAGTCAGAGTTTGATTTATAGCGTGTCATGTAGCCTTGGTAGCAAGTACAGTGACCAGCAACCAGATGCTGCTGTCTTGGACTCTTCTTTAAAGCGTCTGAAATCAATTTAGTATCAATCATAACTTCACAAAATTCCCAAGTCTCAGATTTAAACGTAAGATTAAAATCATTAGCATTTTTTTGTATATTAATCAACCTCCAATGGTGAATAATTTTACATATGTAAAATTATTTTACAGTTTTCCTTGTAGTTTCTTGCAAAGTTTAATATCAACGATATACTTCAGGCAAAAATATTAAGGCCAATGCGCTGTTAAAGAGGCATTCCGATAATTCTATCTCAACTTAGTAGTCCAGCGTTCATAGTAAGAAACTTTTTCTAATTACCTTGAAAGTCAAAATAAATTTACGTGGGAGGCATATATGAGATCTGTCAACTATATGGTGATTATCGGAGTACTTTTTTCGCTGTTGGCTATTTATTCTGAGGATGCATGGGCGGAAAAGAAAATAGCGGTCTTCATGTTCAGTGAAGAAACCAGGTATATGGAGGCTACTAAGGCATTTAAAGAAAGGTTGGCAGAGTCAGGTTTTGATGAAAAAAAGGTCATATATTCTGTTGAAAATGCTGGCGGCAATAAGTCAAAGGCAGCTGAAATTGTGAAGAAACTTTCCTTACAGAAGCTGGATATGATTTTATCGCTAGGCACATCGGCAACCGTTCCATTAAGCAGGGAAATAAGGGATGTGCCGATAGTCTTTGCCGTCGTATACGACCCGGTTGAGTCAGGTATTGCCAACAATTGGAAGAGTTCCGGCAATAATACTACCGGTATAAGTCCGCTAATTCCGATGTCAAAGCTCCTGGACTCTCTATCAAGATTAGCTCCAGTAAAAAAAATGGCAGTACTTTATACGCCTGGTGAGAAAAACTCTGAATCACAGTTGCGTAATCTACAGGAGATTCAGGACAAATATCAGATCAAAATGATTCCAGTCCGTCTGACAAAAAAAGAAGAAATCGCACAACTGCTTCCGGAGGTCTTACGTTCGGTTGATGCAATGTATATAACAGGGAGTAATTTGGTAAACAGTCAGTTGCCGACTATTGTAGATATGGCAAGCAAGGCAAAAGTCATCACTATCACTCATTTGGAAGACCTTGTTGCGAAAGGTGTGTTGCTGGGGGTCAGTGCAGATTCGCATGCAATGGGGCGTATTGCCGGAGAAAAAGCCGTAAAGATTTTCAAAGGGGCAAAGCCGTCATCGCTTTCAATTGATAAGGCAAATAAAAGTGATATTCTGCTTAATATGAGTACGGTAAGAAAAGGTGCTTTCAACATTCCGGCTGAATTTATGAAAACCGTAACAAAGAAGGTGGAATAAGACAATCCCTTAGAGAAGTT
>CAJBRY010000058.1 GCA_903958085.1 uncultured Geobacteraceae bacterium | reverse complement strand
CATCAAATTCACCTTCAATATGATGATCCGCCAACATAAATTCATCAGGTGTAAAGAAATTTTCTTTTTGAATTAAGTCGCGCACACTGCCATCATTTGCATGGTCAAAAAAGGATGCTTTTATAACATCACTCTGATCTCCGCTCTTCATTGTGTTCGAAAAGCCAAGAAGGTGACGTTGAAGAGGCCCAGATATTTCTTGAGCGGCAGTACCTGGCATTCTCTCGTCAATAGCAGCATCAAGAGATTCATCAGCAGGCATGATATAAAAATGAGTGCCTTGTCCTTTGTCTTTGAGTGTCAAGTCTCCAGCTGAAAACCTTGAAGGGTCAATATTCCCTCGTATTGCTGCTACATCAGCCTGAATACGTTCAATAATCTTCCCTGATGCCCCGTTTCGAGTCCGCAGATTAGATGCCGTTTCCACAAATGTTGCTGCCATTTCATCAATATCAGCCTTTGTAGGAATCTTGCCTTCCGGAAAGGTTTTTACCGGGATTTCTATCTCATCAAGGTCAACGCCGGGACATTCAAATATTCCCCAATGAATATAAGCACAGACCAAGTTAGAATATATTTCGTTACGACAAGCACGTGTCAGCACGATTACCTGACCACCAATTGCAGCAATTGAAAGACGACCAATTCCTTTTTCACCGAGAACAGGGCGTGGTGTCTTGCCTGGCGGAACGTATGGTGATTCAAGAACTTTACTCTCAGTTCCGAGAGTCAGCCATTTGTTACGGAAATCTTCTTCACTCATTCCGATACCGTCATCACGTAATACAAACAAGCGCGTTTCACGGAAATAATCCGCTACAACATGAGTTGCATAGGCATCGTGAGCATTTTTAAAAAGCTCATTAATAGCATTAGGGATTCCGGCTATTTGCTGGCGACCAAGCATATCAAGGGCTCTTGCCCGTGTTCTAAACTTTGCCATGGATTGCCTCTAAATGATTAATGAAATGATTTCCCATAGCAAATGCTAAATCGACCGGAACTGCATTTCCTATTTGTCTTGCCATAGAATTTAAGTTGCCAGTGAATTCAAAATCATCATCAAATCCCTGAAGACGAGCAGCTTCTCTGACACTGAGGGCTCTATCCTGTACCGGATGCCCGAATCTTCCGTTTGAATAGCTAACACAGCGCGTTGTCAATCCTGTTGCAGGTTTATCCCACCACAGACGTCCATAACAATCTGTGTGCCCGGAATGGGTTGTCCCATCTTTATTTGTACGTGTGTAGCAATCAGGCCAAAGATTCCTTGGCCAATTATTGCGACCTCCACCATTATGCTCAGATGCTTTAATCCTTTTCATGTTCAGCTCTGATAATGTTGCTGCACGATGGTTCAGTATGTTGTCACCATCGTAACATTCCCCCGCAACAATAGCAGGAAGATCAGCTATTGCGTCAAAGACAGTTTTGTAAGGAGTCTCAGTGCTTTTACCATGAGATGGATTGGGAATGGATATTTCACCGTGCCTGCTTGCCAACAATACAAAACGCCGGCGCAATTGTGGTGCTCCATAGTCTTGCGCAGCTACAACGTTACAGGAAATTTTATAATGCAAATCATCAAGGAGTTCTTTGAAGGCAGGAAAAGGGCCATGTTTATCTTTTGACACTTTTTGCAAGCCGGGAACATTTTCAACGAATACAAAATCCGGTTTACACTCTTTTATAATTGCGCCGAAATATGTTAACAGATCCTTGCGCTCATCCTGTTTAGGGCTTTTAGTGTTTTGCTTGGTAAATGGTTGACAGGGGGCACAGCCACAGAAAAGCTTGTAACTGCCCTGATGTTCAGAGAATGTGTGTTGTAACTCTGCAACCTTTAGTTCCTTGATACTTTTGTCACAAAATACGGTGGACGGAAAATTTTTAGTAAATGTGTTTTTTGCGTCTTGATCAATATCAAGCGCAAAAGCTATATCCATTCCGGCTTTCTGAAACCCTCTGCTTGTCCCGCCGCAACCGCAGAAGAAATCATAAACTGCTATCTTTTTGTTTTTATTGTTTTTTATCATCATTTTTCCATCTAAACGATAGGTTTATAAAACGAGCAGTATATTATAGTAAGAGTGATATATTTTATCCGGTTATAGCATTCCTGTATAAACGAATCTAGATATTACTCGCGTCTACCACAATAATATGCTCATATTGTGATGATTTGTGTTGTTTCAATTATTGATGGAACGTTATTCTAAACCGCTCAGAACAGCATGAAACAAGAAACAAAGGCAAAAAACAGATTCAAAAAACGACACATAAGAAACAATTTCAAGAAACAGGCGGATGAGCAAAAAACGGTCTTCGACCTTGCGCCCATCCGCCAATAAACAAAAGATAAGAAACGACACATAAGAAACAGAAGCCCGCGCGGACGTGGTAATGGTCCACGTCCAGCGCTAATAAGTATCCCGCCACCCTCCCAAAGAAACTTACTTTTCGAAAACTTCCTGCCTTCATTTTGCTTATCCCCGCCCTGTCACTGATTCAATGTCAGTGACAGGGCGCATTTTTTAACACTACACTATACCCGGCGAAGCCGGGCCGCCGATATCTGACTGGGGCCGGACAGCTCCGGCCCCGAGTGAAGATATGTTGTTATAGAAGGCCAATTTCCGCGAACGATTGACAGTCTCCGCTATCTGTATCAACAATTATGTGGTCCAGGACGCGAATGCCGAGCAGGTCACCTGCTTCTTTCAGTCTCCGAGTAATGGCGATATCTTCGCTGCTTGGTGTTAAATCGCCAGTTGGGTGATTATGTGCCAGAATAATTGCGGACGAGTTCGCCAGAATCGCGGATTTGAATGTTTCTCTGGGATGTACAATGGACTGGTTCAAGCTGCCTTGTGAAACCAGATGCAAGGCAACGATTCGAGTTTTGCCATCTAGTAGAAGAGCTACGAAGCATTCACGGTCTGGATTGCCTACGAGGCCGCAGAATGCTTGTGCCGCTTGCTTGGGCGTTGTGAGCCGGTCGCCGTTGCACAAAAACTTACGGTCTTTTTTCATTTCTATGGTTACGATATCAAGGGCTTTTCTGGCTGTACTGGTCATGGATATATCCTCCGTTCCGGTGGGGCGAATGTTCCCCCACTCGGCTTGATTATTTTTGTTGTTAGTGGCCTTTTATGTTGTGGGCAACAATGTGGACTGCATTCTCGGCGGCTTCTGCACCAGTACTGCGGTGGTGAAGTCTTTCAAGCAAGCTTCCCATAAGCATATATGCTGCAAGTGCCGTCTGACCGTGGCTGGCCAACTGATATACGTTGACCAACATGAGGCTAAAGACAACTGCGGAACCTGCTTTGATTGTCAGTTTGTTAGTGTCGATTGCGCGGATTGCCTGAGTAATGGTGGTGAGTGCTTTCATGTGGTGGTTTCCCCTTCTTGGTCCTTAGATTTCCCGAGCCCCCTGGCTTCGAGTGTTTCGTTTTTGTCCGGGCGTTTTTTGGTGTCGTGCCCTTGTTCCTTGAGTTTCCGTCGCCCCGACACCCAAATGCGGGGTACGAAACTCAAGGTTGGGCACGACCGGCCCGGACTAAAACCAAGCAGACCAATAGCCGTAGCGCTGATTGACTGACTGGACGGCCCCAGAGCGGCATGACAAAACGAAGTGGCTTTTGAGACTGAAGCGGATAAAATTGGGGGGACCTTCAGGGGGAGCCGATTTTAGTAGTGGAAGTGACAGAAGTTGGCGTGACGCTCTGCTGACAGAGGGAGTGAAAGAAAAAGCAAGGATGCTGAAACTAAAAACGCCCCTATGGAGGGGCGCACGTGACACAATTAAACTGGAGAGTTCTATATCTGGTTAGATTGATTCGGTGAGAATTGTTCGGGTTGGAGAATTAGATTATTCGCGTACCAATATCATTCTGGTTATGGCAATAAATGTCCTGCTACTGTCCAAACTATCGGCCATATCCTTTTTTCTTTTTTATAATGGGCTGTGAGGTCAAATGATTGCCCATCTGCATTCCAAACAGTTCCGGTAGTTTCTAAACATATGACCGGAATTCCGTTCTTCTTAATAAACCAAAAGCGATAGGCTGGTATTTGTAAAAGATCACCGGAGAGTGAAACTCTGGCCCGGTTTTTTGCCTCTAGAAACAAATCGAATGCTGGATGGATGCCGCACTCCACCATGCCTGATGAATCAAAATAACCGTTCCGGCATTCCCACTCATCCTTACCGAACACTGAATGTCCCAGAAGGGTGGCAATAAATCTATAAACGATTACATCAGCGGTGCTCGGTGGTAATTTAGTTGGGACTTGAAGTTCAAGAATCCTGCACACCTGATCGAGAACAGTAGGAATCTCCTCTTCAGCTAATAAATGCCAAATATCAAGTGGAGATTGTCCGCTTGTTGAATCAAAGACGTGGAAACTCCCGGCACGATTAAAATCTGCGACATGGCGAGTATTACTGAAAATTGATAGGCAGTCATACATACCACCGCCGGGGTGTGTTTCGATTACCTGGAATTTGCCGGGAAAACGGCGGAACAGTTCACATACTATTCGCCATGAAGCAACTTCGGTCAACTGACGGTTCATAAAAAACCCTACCTTTTGGATTCACTGCATACCAATCACCCAGGAGTTACAAATCTCCATCCTGTAAAACCCTGCCTAAACCGTGAGACTCCAAATGCCAATAGGTAAAATGCTTTGACAACCAACTGGCGGCTTTCTCTTCTGCAAGCGGTTTGTACCTGGATGTGTAAATAACCGGGATACCAAAACGTGCCTCAAGGGCATCGAGTGTTCCTGACACTGCATTAGGATGTGCTTGAGTGTATTCGCTGTCATAGGGTGACTTGACATCCTCATAGCTGGCCTCAACCAGTAATGCCCGCCAACGATACTCAGTCATCAGTTCGCACTGACGAAAGAAGCGCTCTCTCTCATGGATCAGCGTCGATAACAGGTCTGGTAGTGATTTGCGCTCAAGAATCAGGAGAGATTCCATTCCTTCAACAGTATAATCGCCCGCTTTAAGAGTTTCCCACTTCACCCCTTCAATCCAATTGTAATGGTCTTTAAAATAAAAGGGATCTTTTTCGCGGGTATCGATCAGAATACAAGGTTTTGGAATCCTCCGTGTGATACTGCGACCATTTCGCTTTACAATGAGTCGCCCAGTAGGCGGAGGAACGGAGTTTACGAAATAAGGTTGTGGGTAATAATCGTCTTGGTATATTTTTTCAGGCTCACCAAAAATAACCTGTTGCCACTGATCCCAGTAAAAACCTTCTCGCTTTCGTGGAAACTCTGGAGTGTCGTACCTCTCATTAAGTGCGTACATTATTTCTTTTGCAAATTCTGGGTGAGCCTCAACAGGGTGCATTGAAGCCCATTGATATTGATCTAT
>CAJBRY010000057.1 GCA_903958085.1 uncultured Geobacteraceae bacterium | reverse complement strand
TTACCATCAGAAGTAAGTAAGTAGAACATAATATCCTCCAGAAGCAAAAGTAACCATCTGGAGAGTAAAAGCCCACAGGATAAAATGATGAAAACAAAAGAGTGCTTCGGAGAAAAATGCAAAGGATGTGCTGAATTCTGGACGTGCCCAGAACACTGGGGGAATGGAGAACAATGGCTATGAACGCACAACTATGGTTCTATAAAGGTAAGGGTAACTGGATAGACTGGATCATCAGACGATGGTGTAAATCGCCGTACTCCCATGTCGAAATAGTTATCGGTGCAACGGCTATCTCGGCAGATGCTTGGTCTGGCAAAGTGCGGTGCGCAGATGTAATAAAATTCAACCGCGACAATTGGGACGCTGTAGATGTGACGATGAAGAAGACACCGCAGTGGTTGAATCACGAAAGCATTAATGCCAGGGTGCATTAAAGTTCTAATTGATCTATCTGCTGCAATTTATATAAGGGAGGGGAAATAGCTTCACTAACACCAACCGCCAAGCAAAATATTAAGCGGCAACAAAACGGCAACAAAACAAAATAAATAAGTAAAACCACTTACAATAAAAGCTGTAAGTGGCTGGATTTTATGGTCGGGATGACAAGAATTGAACTTGCGGCCCCCTGCTCCCGAAGCAGGTGCGCTACCAGGCTGCGCTACATCCCGAAGTGAGCTTTTTCTAGCGTTTAAAAGGAATTTTGTCAAGGGTAAAGCCGGGGGAGGTGCTAGAAATAATGGAATATGTCAGATACCAATGTTACGGCAATGGTGACATTCCGGTGTTCTTATGATATTACCCATTCAAGTTATCAATCGATAGATATTAAACATAGGAGAAGTTTATGTCAGATACAAACTTTGACAGCATTAACGACAAGTTGGCGACTCTTATGGAGGTGGCCGCACTTGTTAACTCAAAACACGATTTGGATATGGTTGTGGCGCACACAGTTATTTCCGCCTGCCGACTTACCGGTGCAGAAACTGGAAGCCTTCTATTGCTGGATACTGCTACTCAGGAACTACGTTTTGAGGTGGTACTTGGCAGACAGAGTGAAGAGCTGAAACAGTTACGTATTCCCAAAGGGAAAGGTATTGCAGGGTCGGTAGCAGAAAACAATACCCCTATGATCGTGCCAGATGTTCAGGCTGATAGCAGTTTTTTCAAGGTAGCTGATGACACTACCAACTTTAAAACACTCTCAATGATCGCCGTTCCACTGCATGTCAAGGGCAGGGTGATCGGGGTGCTTCAGTCTATCAATAAAAAAGGCGGCGCATTTGATCACAATGATTTGAAGTTGGTTATCGCTCTAGCCAATATTGTTGCACCTGCGATTGATGAGTCCAGATTTTGTTTTATTCCGTAATTGAGGTAGAGTAGCGCATTGATTTAATGAGCTAAATTTCTGAGGAAATTGTTTATAAGCTGAATTTTAGTAAGAAAGAGATTCTGGGCTATACTATAAACACTGAGAAAGAATCAGAGTATTTTTATTCTTCCATGTCCAAAGTGACCGAGAATAATGAAAATTTGCACAAGCTGCTTTTG
>CAJBRY010000056.1 GCA_903958085.1 uncultured Geobacteraceae bacterium | reverse complement strand
CTATCTCGTACAATCTGAGGATGCCCCTGTTGACATCTTGCACTTTCAAGGGCGACCTCTCTTCAAAGGCTTTAATTTCGGAAGCCAAAGTAGCTGCTCCAATTTCAACTGCCAGCCAGTTGCCTTTTACTTTTGCAACGGTTAACAACACTTTAATCTGGCCTTTGCAGATTACAGGGAAACGCCATTCTTCAAGAGATGTAATCATATCATCCGTAACAGCTGAATTGCCTTTAATTACGCTAGGGTGAATAGTGCACATTTGATAGGGTAAACCAATTGTTGCCTTTGCAAATTCTTCGCGATTATCAAATCCATACTTGATTTCGTATCCCTTAGGAATACTACTCAATATACGCGACAATCCTAATTCCGCAGCATTTTTAACTTCATCCGGACATTCAGCGTATGCCACATCCAGTAACAATATTGAGATTAAAAACACAAGAGCAATGCTATACAAGAATTTAATTATTTTCATAATGTTTACTGTTCTTGTTTTAAGATAATTTCAACTGACAAGCAAAAATGATCTTTGCTTACTTCAATCATCAATCCGATATTGTGAGGAAGAGGATAACTGATCATGTCCTTATCAAGGCTGATGGTGATATTTTGTTTCAAGGTCAACCCTCCTTAATTGCACATGATTTACATGTAACATGTATGGTGGAAAAATCAAACAGAAAAATATCTGCCGGACTCAGTGAAAAACAGGTAATCGCTGGCTCTTCTTTCTTCGCTTCATGTTCTGTCCTCAATCCGTCAAATTCCCCAATCCGTTCAAACCTCTTTTTTGCTAAACCGTTTGTTCCGTCCCCACCCCTTTAACAACAAAAAAAAGGGCGAAAAATCTTCGCCCTTTACACTTTACTTCACACGCCGCACTTTACCGCTTTACTTTCTATTTTCCATATTGAACCATTTGTACATAACTTACATAGAATGGCCTATCTGACCACTTTCCCGCTTGCGGGCAGACTTCTCCCCAATTAAGTTTTAAGATTTGAGTACCATTCGAGAGCTTTGCACAACTCGCTTGGTTTTGAGATTGAATGACCATTTCCCTACCTCGGCTTCTCTGTTGCAAATCTGCAAAGGTCTCCTGGTGCAGGACATAATCAGTGCCATCGACTGCGCGGCGGCAGGTTTCTTCATCGCGAATGTCGCCTTCGATAAGGTCGATTTTGTCCATAAAGGGCGTGAGGTTTTCTCTTTTACCGGTTGCAAAGTTATCCGGCATGCGCACGCTATGACCGAGTCTGACAAGTTCTTCTACTATATTTGAGCCGATAAAGCCGACACCACCGGTGACGAGGAAAGAGGGCATAAGTTATAAAACCTTTGAAGTGTTGATACGGTGAAATGTTGAAGCGTTATGAGATCCTATTTCCGCTATGGGTCACCAGGTAATTTTCTGTCGGTGGGCAAGAGAACTCCACTTGCGCTATGGGCGTCGGTGCCAAAGTGGGTGTAGACTTCGGTATTTTTCAGGTTACCGGCAACCTGTTGCACCTGCGAGCCATACCAGCCGGCAAAGCTGCCAAGGTTTGCCTGGAAGGCGCAACCGAGATCTTTCAGATATTCCAAAAGGGAAGGGTGACCTGGTTTTGAGCCTTGATGATTAAGTTTTGATCTGGAAAACCGGAACCATACTGTTTTTTCTGTTTCGGGCATATCGAACAGGCTGCAGCGTTCCGGATGGGCAATCATAGGGATAAAGCCGCTGCGCTTGATCCGGAAGCAGGCTTCCTTGACGTATTCTGAATCAATATGATTGGGAAGCTCTAACATGATATACTTGGTCTCGCCCAGGGGTAACGGATCTTTCAGATAATCGAACAGAAATTCGTCCAGATAATACTCCCGGCCGGGAAGAATCCGAAGATCGATATTTTCATTCTGCAGCCTTGCCTGCAAAGCGGCAAGCTTTGCTTTGACCGCGCCTTTGTCCGCATCGAAGCAGCCCTTGATCAGGTGCGGCGTGCAGTAGACACTGCCGAAACCTGCTTTTTGCAGTGCCATCGCCATTTCCACAGATTCATCCATAGTGGCCGGGCCGTCGTCTAAACCGGGCAGAAGATGGCAGTGCCAGTCTTCGGTCATTACTTCTTTTTCCTCAAAGAGATTCTGCTGACTGCAGGGGCTTCTCTAATCAATCTTTTCAGATTATTCAAAGAGATTTTGCTGATTGCAGTGACCTCTTTAATCAATTTTTTCAAAGGGGAGATTTTATTAACCCAGAAGGATATTTTTTTCATGTCCTTGGTTTGTTCTACGTCAGAATAATGACCATAACCATAAGCACCGCCGTATCGTTTGCCTTTGCCATAGCGGTAGTAACTGCCGCCGTAGTAACCGTAACTTTCACCCTTACCGGTTTTGTCGTTAAATACCAAACCGGCGACAGGGGCATTGATGGTGGCAAGCATATCGCGCATGTGCTGGGCAAGTTTAATTGGAACACGCCCCGCCTCCATAACGAGAACGACCACATCGGCAACCGCGGTCAAAACCGGGGCGTCAGAGACGGCCAGAACAGGAGGAGCGTCGATTACGATATGATCGTAATTCTCCCGATGTGTCAGCAGAAACTGGCGCATGGGTTCAGAGCCTAAGAGTTCTGACGGGTTTGGTGGTGTGATTCCGGCGCTGATCAGATCAAGGCCAGAAATCCCTGTATTATGTTTGGCATCAGCGAAGGTTACATCTCCTGTCAAAATCTCACTCAGGCCCGGGGTTTTGGCGTGTCCGAACTTTTCATGAAGCGATGAGCGGCGCAGATCGCAATCAATAATGAGTACTCGTGCCCCTGTCTGGGAAAGGATGCACGCCAGGTTGGAGGAAATGGTGCTTTTTCCCTCTTGCGGGAAGGTGCTTGTGACAAGCATAATTTTTTTCTCCCGGTTGATGGAAGAAAAGTGCAGGCTGGTTCGAAGAGCGCGGAAGGCCTCGGCAACTGCTGACTTTGGCTCTGCCTGCGTGATCAGCTTAATCTCTTCTTTAACATTTGCAGTGGATTCCATAACTGAGATATGCGGGATTACCGCGAGCAGCGGCATGCCCATGACCTGTTTCACCTGGTCGGTGTTTTTGATTGTGTCGTCCAAATACTCCTGAAAGAATGCAAGACCAACTCCCAATGCCAGGCCAATAATCAATCCCAGCAAAAGATTTTGCGCCTTGTTGGGTTTGATTGGTTTGTTGGGGGCGATAGCCGGATCAACTATATTGATGTTGCTGATTGTGGATGCCTTGGCAATACGCGCCTCCTCATGCTTCTGCAGAAGGAAAGTATAAATATCAGCGTTGACTTTGGATATACGGGTTAGCTTTGCCAGGTCCCGTTCTGCCTTGGGCAGATTACGCATCCCTTTCTCATAAGCAGCCAATTGCCGTTTGATCATTTCATGCTTTTGGGTAATAGTTTTTACAGCCGGATGCGCCTCTGTATATTCGGTGGATAGAGCACGTTTTTGCACTTCCAGCTCAGTCCTGGCTCTTTCCAAATCAGAAATCTTGCCAATCAGCGCCATGGCCTCACTATCAAGCCTGATTGCCCCGGAGGTGTTTTTGTAGGCCTCAAGATCCTTTTCGGAACTATCCAGTTCTGTGCGCAGCAATTGGAGCTGCTCACCCATAAAACCTACGGCACGCCCGGCTTCTTCAGATTTGAAGCCAACGGCCTGTTCAAGATATACTTGGACAAGGTTGTTGACGATATCCCTTGCCAGCACTGCATTAGTGCTGTTGTAAGAAACCCGGATGATGCTTGTCTGCCGCCCCTGTTCGACTGCCTTGATCCCGCTCTGCAGCCCCGTGACTGTATCGTCGAACGATAAAAGGCTGAGATGGAAACTGTCTCCTTTTTTCCCCTTTAATTCATTCAGGAGAATGTTCACCCCTTTTCCCAGCATTAGGACACCGGTCTTTCCCTGGCCAACAATTTTTCCATCGTCATCTTCGACAGTGAAGGAATCAGCGTCAGTCAGTTCTATCTGATAGACCGG
>CAJBRY010000055.1 GCA_903958085.1 uncultured Geobacteraceae bacterium | reverse complement strand
TTATAGTTTCGACTGTTATCGCGATTCCTCATCATCTGTTTGTTGATCGGCAGAAAGTTCGCATCACTTTCCATTTTCTGGCAATTTTTATCTGACACTTGATAAAGAAGAGTTCAATACTGAAAAAGAACTGAAGATAATCCTGGATCTAATATTCGCCGAAATGGAGAGAAGTGTCCTGCCTGAGCAAGTAACTCTGCTTAAACCAGAAACAGTGGTAAATTCCATTTATGACTACAATGCTACCCGATCTGACTAAAGTTGATCTGGTCGACCAGATCATCCAACGATTGAGTCAAGACCTGACTCTATTTATAAATGCTGCCAAAACAGCCCATGAAGCGGCAATCGATGAAGAAAATCAGCCTGACAATAAGTACGACACTACGGCACTGGAAGCCTCATATGTAGCTCAGGGGCAGGCTAACCGAGCCCAGGCACTCCGCAGGTCGATTGAAATATACAAACATTTGGTACTGATTCCGCTTGGTGATACTATCCTGCTGTCTTCTCTAGTTATGCTCGAAGATGTTTATGGGGTTCAAAAACAGGTATTCATTGGACCTGTGGAGGGGGGGCTCAAAATTTCAGTCGAATCAAATGATGTTACGGTCATAACGCCCGTTTCTCCTCTAGGTAGAGCGCTGATTGGGAGAACTGCCGGCGACTCAGTCCAAATCAAGTCAGGAACTACATACACCAGTTACAATATCCTTGAAATAAAATAGGCCAGAGCGTGATTACTGGAATATTTTTGAGAAAATCCAGGAACCTTCCGAAGGCAATCCAGTTGCATTAACGGCAGGGAGCAAGTTGAATAATTCCATAACACTGTCGAGAAATCCTTGCTATTTAGGCAGGCGCACTTCAAAATTTCATAGGAGCTCTAATGATTTCATACAGTGAATATTTACAGGTAGCTGAAAGTGCTGCCAGAATTGCCGGCCAATATCAAAAGTCCCGTTTCGCTTCAACTCTGAATATTGAAATGAAGGGGGATAAAAATCTGGTGACCGAGGTTGACAAGGAATCAGAGCGTTTAATTGTGGAACATCTGCTCTCCCACTTTCCAGGCCATAACATTATCGCCGAGGAGGGACAATACCTGCAGAGTGGCTCTAACTGCCGCTGGATTATTGATCCGCTTGATGGTACAACCAACTATGCCCACGGTTATCCTTGGTTCTGCGTCTCGATTGCTCTTGAACGTCAAGGGGATCTGGTGGCAGGGGTGATTTATAATCCGGTCTATGATGAACTCTTTACGGCAACCAAGGGAGGGGGGGCTTACCTGAACGGGAACAGTCTGTCAGTGTCAACACAAGCCCCTCTGAAAAATTCTTTACTTGGAACCGGCTTTCCATACGATTGCGCAACCGATCCGGCCAACAATTTTAGCAGCTTCATTGCCTTCCAAAAGAGCGCTAGAGGTATTCGAAGAGCCGGTGCCGCCGCGCTGGATCTAGCATATGTCGCTGCCGGAAGGCTTGATGGTTTCTGGGAGTTGAAGCTGAAAGCATGGGATGTCGCTGCAGGGGTTCTGATGGTGCGCGAAGCTGGTGGTATGTTGACGACCTTCGATGGTTCTTTCTATGATATCTTCAATGACAAGATAGTTGCCAGCAATGGTCTGATCCATGATGAGATGATAAATATGCTTTCATCAGTTGATTATGTTACTCTTGACCCATAAAGAACTAATGTCATTAACACTGGTTATGGGTATTATTTATGAGTGAATTTAGCGAAGTAACTATTGAACGTGACCAGCAGGATAGGAATGCCGAAGATGGTGTGGTCGTTCCGTTGGAACGTATAAATACCGAAACATTACGGGGTATGGTGGAGGAGTTTGTAACGCGGGAGTGGAGTGATTTGACTGACGCAGAGAGTACCTTTGACTACAAGGTGGAGCAGGTGCTGCTGCAGTTTAAAGAAAAGAGAATCAAAGTCGTATTTGATTTGATTAGTCAGACATGTAATATCGTCCCGAATAAGGCGGGAGAATATAGGTGATATGAAGATTAAGCTAGAAAAAGATGCTGAAAAGAAACTGGTAGCCTCTATTCAGCGCTACGTTAGCGAAAATTTTGATGCCGATATTGGTGAATTGCAATCATCTCTTTTTTTACAGTTCTGTTTTGAAGAGATCGGACCTTCGATTTACAACCAAGCCATTTCAGAGGCTCAGGCCTATATGCAGGAAAAAGCAATGGACATTGAAAGCTTCTGTTTTGCGGCGGATTCAACATACTGGGTGAAGCAGGACAAAAAGACTGCAAAACGCGACAAATTAAAACGTAAATAACTTTTTAATTTGCACACTGATCTGTCGAGCGAAATAATATGACCAACGAGACGCTAAATGAACTATTGGTTATTCAAAACCGAACCGGGATGTTTTTCCTTTGACGACTTGAAGAAAAGACCTGAAATGACTGAACCATGGGATGGAGTTCGCAATTTTCAGGCACGTAATTATTTGCGTGATTCCGTTAAAGTGGCCGACTTAGTTCTCTTCTATCACAGCAATATACCTGAACCCGCCGTAGTTGGTGTGGCTGATATTGTTCGAGCGGGTTATCCCGATACAACAGCATTGAATCCTTACTCGGAACATTTTGATCCAAAAGCATCCGTGAATAAGCCAATCTGGTACATGGTTGATGTGCGTTATCGGAAACAGTTTCAACAGAGTGTCACATTGGAGCGCATTAAACAAAATCAATTGCTGGTTGGTATGCCACTGGTCAAGCGGAGTCGACTCTCAATTCAGCCGGTCTCTGAAAGTGAGTGGCAGATTATTTTGACTATGGGTGGATTGTTGAATGGGTTGTAATTAAGTTGCAAATCAGATTCTTGCAGGGGATTCTATGATCTAACTAATTTATAAACTTCTGAATAAAATCGTTTTTGAATGGACTTATGAATTTGAGTCTATTGGAGTAACAGGTAATAATATATTTTTATAAAGGGGGTAAAATGTTTTCAGAAACTTTGCAAACAAATGGTAAAAAATTATTACTTATGGTCGGCCTGCTAGTTGTAGTAGTTGTCGCTCTTATGCTATTTGGCCTTCGGTGGGTGGTCGTTGAGCCTGGATATACAGGTATAAAGATTAACAGGCTAGTTAATAGAGGTATTACGAAAGAAAATATTGTCACGGGCTTTGTTTTCTATAATCCTATCCAGACGGCGATTGTTAAATATCCCACGTTTATGCAGAGGGTTGCATGGACAAAAGACGCACACGAAGGAACGCCTGTAAACGAGGAAATAACCTTTAATACAAAAGACTCAGTCCCTGTTAGCGTTGATGCTGCTGTTAGTTACACTCTGGAGGCCTCGAAAGTTCCGGAGTTTTACACCCAGTTCAGGGCTGATAACATAAACCGCTTCACACATGGATTTTTAAGGGACAGCGCACGGAACATTTTAACTAATCTCGGATCAGAATATGTTTTTGATGAGATCAACGGCGTAAAAAAAGAAGAATTTCTTGCTCGTGCTGGTAAAGAGCTAAATAAATCCGTAGCAATTTATGGAATAAACATCCAGCAATTTGGTCTTATCGGTTCTCTCCGTCCACCTCAGGAGTTGACTAATGCTGTCAATGCAAAAACTCAGGCTATACAGAAGTCGATTCAGGTGGAAAATGAGGTGCGTCAGTCGCAGGCAGAAGCAAAGAAAAAGGTTGCTATTGCTGAGGGCGAGGCTGCCGCAAACAGAGCATTGACATCTTCCCTTGATCCAAAGTTGCTTGAATGGGAAAGAATGAAAATTCAGCGAGAAGCAACTCAAAAGTGGGACGGAAAAATGCCTCTTGTAATGGGTGGTGGCCAGGGAATGATGCTAAATATTCCGATGCCTACTGGCAAATAGAGACTTATTGAATTTTAACATCAGAAATCTTTAAAAAGGAGTCTCAGCATGAATGAATTTAATACCACTTATCCAGGTACTTCAACCCAGGTAGTCATAAAACAAAACACTCTTATCCGGCAGGTATATGCCTGGATGGGAGCTGGATTGGCAATTACAGCATTTATGGCTCTCATCACGCTATCTTCACCTGCAATCCTCAATGTTGTTTTTGGCAATAAGCTTATATTCTACGGCCTCATGATTGGTGAGCTGGCTCTGGTGTTCACCCTGTCAGGTGCCATAAACAAACTGAACGTGACTACAGCAACACTCATCTTCATAGCCTACTCGGCGCTTAACGGAATAACCCTCTCTACCATAGCGCTTGTCTACACGGCCAATTCGATCACTTCCACCTTCGTAATCACAGGAGGTATGTTCGGATCGATGAGTCTCTACGGGTATATGACCAAACGTGACCTGACGTCATGGGGTAGCTTCCTGCTTATGGGACTCATCGGTGTAGTAATTGCCTCGGTAGTCAACATCTTTGTCGGTAGCAGCGCTGTATCATGGGTCATCTCGGGCATTGGTGTAATCGTCTTCACCGGTTTGACTGCATATGATACCTCTAAAATCAAAGAAATGGCAGCGATGGGAACTGAAGGCAGGAAACCTGCAATTCTTGGTGCACTGACACTCTATCTTGATTTCATCAATCTCTTTCTGATGCTGCTGCGGTTTACCGGCAACAGGCGATGACACTGCGGGCATTTCTATGCCATCGCTGCAGACGTCTGCTAGGGGGGCGAAGAATCCCGCCTGCTTCTAGTGCGGGATGGCCAGGATTGCTCCGTGATGTCAGTTTTTCAATTGGTCATTAGGCAGTTAAACGGAGTCAGAGCATGATGCCTCGCTATGAAGAGCCTCTTTTCAGACCACCCAGCGAAGCACATAGTTTAATTTTTCAGATAACGGTTGGTTGTTCTCAAAATTCCTGCACATTCTGCGGAATGTACAAAGGTAAAAAATTCAGACTCAGACCGTTATCTGAAATTTATTCCGAGATTACCGGCATACCGCAACACTTCCGAGAGAGGATTATCCGTGTGTTTCTGGCAGACGGTGATGCATTGGTTTACCCCTTTGACGGAATAGTCGAAATACTGGATCTCCTTTCTGCTACTTTTCCAAACCTGGCAAGGGTTGGTTCGTACGCCTCCCCAAACAGCCTGCAAACAAAAACTCTGGATCAGCTTACTCAATTGCGAGGAAAGCATCTCCGCATCCTCTACTTCGGCCTTGAATCTGGTGATGATGAAACTCTTTTGCAAATAAAGAAGGGTTTCACAGCAGATCAAATGGAAGAATCCGCCCTGAAGGCACGCGAGGCAGGAATGAAGTTGTCAGTGACGGCAATATTAGGCCTCGCAGGTATTTATAGAAGCGTTGAACATGCGAGATCTACAGCAGTCTGGGTCAACCGGGTGAATCCGGAATATTTTTCCCTGCTTACCATGTTTCACCGTCATAACGAGGATTTTATCCGTGCTCTTAAACAGTGCACACATGGGGAGTTGATGCTTGAGGCTCGTGAACTGCTCGTGAACCTTAATCCCGCCAGAACGATCTTACGATCAAATCATGTATCCAATTTTCTGAATCTTGCCGGAAACTACCCAAAAGACAGGGAAAAACTGATTAAAGATGTAGATATTGCCATAGAACAAGCTCGCTTGAACCCAGGTTTTATGGATTCTGTTCCGGAATATTTGGAAGAATACTATTGAAGTAACAACTATTTTTGACAACGCAATGTCAAAGTGAGAGGTGTTTAAATGAAGCAAAGAACATTAGGTAAGCAGGGCTTGGTTGTATCATCACAAGGTTTGGGCTGCATGGGAATGTCAGATTTTTACGGTAAGCGTGATGAAGTAGAATCAATTGCCACTATTCACCGTGCTCTTGATCTGGGGGTTAATTTTCTTGACACTTCTGATATGTACGGTCCTTTCACCAATGAAGAACTGGTGGGTAAAGCCATCAAAGGTCGTCGTAATAAAGTTTTTGTTGCAACCAAGTTTGGCATTATGCGCAGTAATCCGGTTAAAGATGGCTGGGCACCAATTACAGGCATCAACGGTAGACCGGAGTATGCCCGTTCAGCCTGTGACGCCTCCTTGAAGCGCCTGGGAGTAGATCATATCGATCTCTATTATCAACACCGCGTAGACTTGGAAGTGCCAATTGAAGAAACCGTAGGAGCAATGTCTGATCTGGTTTCAGCCGGAAAGGTCTGCTACATTGGACTTTCCGAGGCCTGTGTTGAAACTATTCGCCGGGCACACAAAATTCATCCAATCACTGCTCTGCAAAGTGAATATTCGCTCTGGACCCGTGATCCGGAAGACGAAGTGCTGCCTGCGCTACGTGAGTTGGGTATTGGGTTTGTAGCATACAGTCCCTTAGGGCGAGGCTTTCTTACCGGGCAGCTTAAAAGTTTTGATGATTTTGCACCGGATGACTATCGCCGCAACTCTCCACGTTTTCAGGGCGAAAACTTTACCAGAAACCTGGAACTGGTGGAACGTATTAAGGCCATAGCTGATCGAAAAGGGATCACTCCCGGACAACTTGCATTATCGTGGGTACTTGCCCAGGGAAACGACATTGTACCGATTCCAGGGACCAAACGCTGTAAGTACCTGGAAGAGAATATTGTTGCGGAAGCCGTTAGCATAAGCGAATCTGAAATGATTGATATTGCCGAAGCTTT
>CAJBRY010000054.1 GCA_903958085.1 uncultured Geobacteraceae bacterium | reverse complement strand
TGAAGGTGCAGTGCCTCGGTGGCGGGAAGTTCACGCAGGTCAAAGTCCGCCCCCAGATATCCCAGCAACGCCCCGCTCTCACCTCTAACCGCCTTCACAGCCGTGAGCGACGGCCGCTTGGCGTTCTGGCTGATATAGGCGTCCGAAAGTGAAAAGTCGCTTCCGCCAAGCGCCTCCGCGATATAGGGGCGGTGACTACGGTCGCGACCAAACTGCCTCTCCATCAAGCCGCCGCGATATGCGTTGGAAGTGATCTGATGCGCATTGGCATCAAGCAAGTAGAGATACTTGCAGTAAGGCAACTCGATCATACCTTCCACCAGCCTGGCTTCCAGCGCCTCACGCTGCGGCCATACCTGCGCGCAGTCTTCCGCAAGGATGGAAAGTGAAGAAGAGAGCCAGCCTTTCAGTATCTTGCGCTGCCGCTCAATGGATTCCTGCAGATTCGATTTCATGATGATCGGGCTCCCGGCTATGACAGTCACTCCTTCAGCAATGTAACTTCAACCCCATATTCGAAGGCGCTGGCGTCATTTAATTTTCAAACATCTCTAATTTGCTTCAAAAACAATTCGACTCCGGCACCTTTGGACTCTGCAGAACTATTGCGATGCTGACCCCATTAGTTGAGCAACACCATCGAGCCGCCCTTGAGCCTGCAATTGTTCGCCTGCTCTGCCGCGACAGCGAAGGGGGCGATGACGAACAACAAGGCGGCGGGGAATAACAACTTCTTAAGCATGATTGGTCTCCTGGAAGACTTCAGTGAAAAACAAGAGTGATGCCGCTCCAGCTAGCATAGAAAAGAACATCGCCCCTCCGGGCGATGTTCAAAGAGGTCATGTAATACAGTCCTCAATTAATTCTTAGGTAGGTCTGGTTGAGATGGGCGCAATACGGAAAGGCCGAGCATGAGAGGCCCAAATGGTTGCCGCCCAGTTAGCCACGCAACAGCTTCCCGAATGGCTCCGTAAAGCACACTGTTACCAGTGATAGTTACACCTCGAATTGCTTCTTCTGGAGAAAGCTTAGTATCCACAGAAAAAACACCAATGCATTCCATATCGATAATATATGGATAAACAGAGTCTCCATTAATATTTAACTTTGAGCTCATGCTGACTTGATATTTTCCATCTTGCCCATCAACTGCAGTTACATCAATCGAGTTTTCAGGCCCTAGGCTTATTCGCGCGAGATCACTAGGCTTATGATCTGGAAGTGCTATGACAACAGAACGAGTGAATAGAACCTGATCAAGTTGAATGGGATGTTTGTTATCACTCATATCAAGCTGCCCGAGATTCATCTTCTGAGTTACTTGCCAGATGGTCCGCAAACTCAGTGATAGTGGTACACACTGCTGTTATGTGGGGTGATTTACCACCTATTGGGAATGGGATAATTTTATTATCCCACCGTTGAGATATGACTGCTTCATTCACAATCTCAATATTAAGGCGCGCGCCAGATGCTCGACTCAATTTAACCATCGTCTCAATGGTCATATTGGTATCGCCACGAAATACCTTGGAGATATATGCCGCGCTGGTGCCTATTTTCTTGGCAAGGTTGGCGTAGCTCAAATTAGCAAGACGAATTTGCTTCTCAAGCGCCAACGCGAAATCCAGTTTTGCTGATTCCACCCAGTATGCATCGGTTTTTTTTCTTTCGGCAAGATAGGTTGCCAGTTTTTTATTGATCGCCATTTTCATTCTCCTCAATCACGATGAGTGCCTGTTGTTTAGCGGCATCAAAATAGGCATTCTTTAGTCTGATTGCTTGTCGAACGTGTTTCTTGTCAACAGTTTGCGTTTTCTTGACTAGTGCAGTCGTACAGATCATCAAGAAATTATCCTTGGGTTTGAAATAAAACACACGTAAGTCGCCTCTTCGCAATTCCCATATGTTTTCTTTTTCATCTACCTGTCGAGATTGCTTTGAAGAAATGTCACGCAATCCATCTCGACTTATTCGATTAAGCAAATCAAACAATCCAACAGCGCTTGCTTGGTAGTTCGCTTCCAAATTCATCAGGAAGTCTCGAGACTCGCAAACATCAGAGTTCCCAACGGCTCCGATTTTGCATTGGTCACTGAAGAGTACGAGCACTTCCATCATATTAACTTATAGGTTAAGTGTCAATGTTGCTTAAGCAAGGCACTGAACTCTCACAAGTCCTTACCGACTAATCGGCTTATACCGAATCCGCTTAGGCTTCGCGCCCTCTTCACCCAAGCGCTTCTTCTTGTCCGCTTCGTATTCCTGATAGTTGCCATCAAAGAACGTCCACTTGGAATCGCCTTCGCAAGCGAGGATGTGGGTGGCGATGCGGTCTAGGAACCAGCGATCGTGGGAGATGACGGCGACGCAGCCGGCGAACTCCAACAATGCATCTTCCAGTGCGCGCAGGGTCTCCACGTCGAGGTCGTTTGATGGTTCATCGAGTAGCAGCACGTTGCCACCGGAGATGAGTGTCTGCGCCAAGTGCAAACGTCCGCGTTCACCACCGGAGAGTTGGCCGACGATCTTGCCTTGGTC
>CAJBRY010000053.1 GCA_903958085.1 uncultured Geobacteraceae bacterium | reverse complement strand
GATTTCCGATAAGAAGATCGGCAAATGCCTCTTCAACAATCCAGTCAATTTCACAATCTGGAGATGCATTTTTCAAATATTGCAACACTGGTAAAGCGTGTAAAATATCACCCATTGCGGATATTTTTATAATCAGGAAACGCATTGTTTCTTCTCAGTTATGTCAATTTGGCAATATCGCAGATATTTACCTGATCTTCCTCAACATCTTTCAGTGAGTCCCTGATTGCTACAAATTCACCAATGTTATTTAAAAAGAGATCCAGCAGGGTTGGGTCAAAAAACGCTCCTCTTCCCTCCTCCATAATGCTGATTGTCTTTTCCAGTGAAAAAGCTTTTTTGTAAGGACGTTCGGAAGAAAGGGCATCAAACACATCAACAATGGAAACTATTCTTGCAAATTCATGAATTTCCTCGCCCTTAAGCCCACGAGGGTAGCCACTGCCATCCCATTTTTCATGGTGCTGCCAGGCAATAATACTGCCGGCATCAATAACAGGGTATTGCCCCGCGTCAGCTAGTATCTTGCCTCCGATGGTAGTATGCTGTTTCATAGTTTCAAATTCTTCCTGATCCAGTTTGCCCGGCTTCAACAAAATCAGGTCAGAAATACCGATCTTTCCAACATCGTGCAACGGGGAAGCAAAACGCAAGATTTCACACTGTTCAGAAGATATTCCATGAATAGTTGCCAGCCACTTTGAGAGTTCACTAATGCGACGGGTGTGCATTCCGGTTTCCTGGTCACGAAATTCAGCCGCACGACCCAGTCGTAGTGAAATTTCAAATTCAGCCTCTTTAGACATTTCAAGGGCTTTTTGCAGAGCGGCAGTTTTCTTAACTACTTCTCCTTCGAGAACTTTGTTCATGTCTTTTGCCAGATCTGCCAGTTTCTTGCTGCGAACATGATTCATTACGCGTAGTCGCAACTCTTCAGGGTTGTAAGGCTTGGCAATGAAGTCATTAGCTCCAAGTTGCAGCGTTCGAGTCACTTCTGTTGTCCCTGCTGTTACGACAATCACCGGAATATCGCGTAGATTGAAACTCTGTTTAATACGTTTAATTGTTTCGTAGCCATCCATGATCGGCATTTCCAAATCAAGAAGAACCACGTCTATCTGTGGATCGGCCTCCAAAAAATCCAGAGCCTGCTGTCCATTTGTGGCCTTGAGAATCCTGCAGTCGAGTTCAGAGAGCATAACATCAAGCATCTCCAGATTCATTGTGTCATCATCAACTGCCAGAACGGTTACTTCTTCAAACATGGATAAGCCTCCGAATAAAAACTATGCAGCAACCGCTTCACTAAATACTTTAAGATCATCCTTCAACTTTTGTAGCAGGACAGCGGCATCGTCCAGACGCCCCTCTCGCGCATGTATTTCCATTGCGGCTGCAGTTTCGCGCATCCGACGGGCGGAAATATTGGCAGATGCGCCCTTTATGGTGTGGCTTTGAATGCGCACCTGCTCTGTATCTCCGCGCTCTATAGCAGCATCAAGCGCCTCCATGTATCCTGCCACATTTCTGTCAAACATTTCTATGAATCGTCCAAGCATCTCATCACGCCCACCGAGACGTTCAAGAAGTTCATCACGGTCAAAAACAGGGAGATCATCCAAGTTCTCCGGTACAACAGGCGAAGAAGCAGTTACGTTTAATATGTTCTCAGTATCAGGTGGACGCGCGTTGGCACTTTTACGGACCAGCTTGTCAAGCATAGCAAGAATTTCAACCGGTCTTGCCGGCTTGGAAAGATAGTCATCCGTACCGGCTGCCAAACATTTTTCCATATCACCCTGCATGGCATAAGCAGTCATAGCAACAATTGGAAGCCGTTCCAAATTTTTTTCCTGCTCTATTTTGCGAATCTCGTTCACTGCACCGTAACCGTCAAGGATTGGCATTTGCATATCCATGAAGATTATGTCAAACACTCCATTCGAAAATTGGTCTACCGCTTCTCTGCCGTTCTCTGCCATAACTATTCGATGCCCCTGTTTTTCGAGCGTAGCACGAAGGAGTTCTCTGTTGATTTCTACGTCGTCTACGACCAGAATAGTACATCGGTAGTGCTCCTCGCGAACAGAGTGACGAGTAACCAGTTCGGAACTTTGCTGTTTACCGCTGACAATTGCAACCATTGCGTCACGCAACTCGTCCATTATAACCGGCTTGGTCAGATAGCCTTCAATGCGTAGTTCTCGACAACGACGAGCGTCACCCCGCATCCCTGCACTAGGCATAATCAATATCCGAAGGTTGTCGTACTCCTTTTGCTGTCGCAATTTTGCCGATAATTCCCAGCCATCCATGCCAGGCATATGGACATCGGTCAGCAGAATGCGGGGAAGTGTACCAGCAGCAAGCATTTTATTCAGTATCTCAAGTGCTTCAGCCGCGTCGGATGCCAAATGTATGAGCATCTTCCATCGACTGAGAAAACCTTTCAACATCTGGCGATTTATCGCATTGTCGTCAATTACGAGTACGGAAATATTTTCCAGGCCTTCTGATTGTCTGATATCACCAATATTTTCTTCCTGCAATTTAAAGCGGGAGGTAAAACTGAAACAGGCTCCTTCCCCTGGCGTACTAGATACCGATATCGCGCCTTCCATCATTGTCACAAGGCGCTTTGAAATCGCCAGGCCAAGTCCGGTACCTCCAAATTGTTTTGTGGTAGAGGCATCACCCTGCTCAAATGCCTCGAAAATACGGCTTTGCTGCTCGGGTGTAATTCCTATTCCTTTGTCACGTACGTCAAACCTCAGCATCACATCTTTTTCAGATTCATCCACCAGGCTGATAATTATACTGATATCGCCAACCTCGGTAAATTTTACAGCATTACCCGCCAGATTGATTAGTATCTGCCGCAGTCTTCCAGGATCTCCGATTAATGCATCCGGCACGTTCTGCCCTACGTCAAAGACCATCTCCAGCCCTTTTTGAGTGGCCCGGGCGGAAAGAGTCCGCAAGGTCTGCCCTATCATGCTGCGAAGAAGAAACGGTGATTCCTCCAGATCCATGCGGCCAACTTCTATTTTAGAAAAATCCAGCACGTCGTTGATTATTGAAAGAAGGTTATCGGCTGAAATCTTTATTGAACGAAGATATTCAATCTGCTCTCTAGTCAGATCCGTATCTAAAGCAAGATCCGTCATCCCGATAATTCCATTCATAGGTGTACGGATTTCATGACTCATGTTGGCAAGAAATTCACTTTTTGCCCTGCTTGCAGATTCAGCAGCTTCTTTAGCTGCCTGAAGCAGAACATTCTGTTCTTCTATAGCTCTCTCCCGGATACTCGTTTCTTCAAGTCTGGTGTTTAGCGCAGCATTGTGTATGCTGCTTCTGGTTATCGCTACAGCGCCAAAAAGAATCAGCAGGCCAATCCCGGCAGTTACAATCAGGAGACGTCGCGGAGATCCCTCATTAACTTCCAAAGCAGGGATGAATACGGCCAGAGCGAATGGTGTCGATCCGACTGGAATTCTGAAAGCGGTCATTTCAAGAGACTCGCTCCCTGGAATCGGCACAAGAAAATAGATTGGTTCTCGATTTCTCAAATTGTGAGCTAACGGCAGTTGATCATGGCTAATAATACGGTCAGTTTCAGTAGAGGTATAAAGATATGTTTTTTCAAAAAGGAGGGCTATGCTGTTCTTCTGTCTTGAGTTTCCTGCAAAAAAATTACGATGAATTTCTGCAGGAGAGAGCCAGGCTAATATATACCCACTAACTCGCTCCTTAAAAATGTATGGCTGAGAGATTATTATCTTAGAAGTTTCATCTTCGCCTGAGGCAAAAAAACTGGTTTTATTGCTTCCCCCCCCAATAAATTTCTTCCACTCTTTTTCTTCTCCCTTACGAGGTGAGACTCCTTTTTCGCAAGCATCAAGCAATTTGTGTCCTGAAGCGTCCAGGAAAACAATTCTTTTATAAAGTGGCGTACCACCGAGCAACTTTTTTTTCTGAAAAGCGAAAAACAACGCATTGGCTTCTTCAAGACTGGCAGCAAGTCCGTACTCCATAGACATGCCAAGTGCAACGTTTTCAAAATATGCCGATAACTCCCTATTCGCTCCCAACTCCTGAAGGTCATTAAGGCGTTCGGAAAAAAAATATCCCAATGTATCAGAACGTTTACCCGCATCTTCCAGTAAATGGGCACGGCTTGACTGCTGAAGTTCACTTCGTGATCGATACAGATCCGTCAGGAGAAAGCCAAGATATGCAACCAGCGAAAGGCCGATCAAAAGTGGCGCAATGCGCTGTATTCCCAAAAAAAGTTTGGACATTTAAAATATGCTGGAAGTCACTTATTATCTGTTCGCGACCGCTTCAGCTGCTGCACGTCCTAGTGCTTCACACTGTTCAAGAACTTCAGGCTTTGGTGAAAAAACAGTCTTGACCGTATCGCCGACAAGTTTGAAGCCGAGGCTTTTCAAACGATCTTCCGCCATTTTGCATGCTTCACCACTCCAGCCGTAGCTACCAAAAAGTCCTGCCAGGTTTGTTTTCAGTTTAACCGTACTAAGATAGGCGAGAACGTCCCACATCGGTTTTGCAATGTCACGATTGAATGTCGGGATACCAAACAGGAGCGCATCTGCCTCTTCCATAAGGTTGCGCAGTTCACTCGCATTTAGACTGTTAATATGATAGCTGGCAACTTCTATTCCGCTCTGTGATGCGCCTCTTGAAACAGCATTTGCCATCTTTTCTGTGCTTCCGTGTGGTGAGAGAAAGAGAAGCACAATTTTTTTATGCTGTGCCGGTGGTTTGCTCCAATCTTCAAATTGACAGATAACCTTCCATGGATCACGCCTGATAATTGGACCGTGACTGGGACAAATCATGTCAATTACGTCATGGCGAATTTTCTCAACTGCTGCAAGCACCTTGTCCTTGAAAGGGCGGAAGATGCAGTCAAAATAAAAATGACGTGCCGAGGTAAAATCATCCACCTCGTCGTTGAAGATGTGTCCGCTCTGCCAGTAGTGAGCACCGAAAGCGTCACAGGAGAAGAGGATGTTTTCCTCTTCAAGTCGCGTAAAGATGGTGTCCGGCCAGTGCAGAAAGGGGGCGGTTATAAAACGTAGCGTACGCCCCCCGAGATCAAGAGTGTCCCCATCTTTAACGGTTTGGCAGTTGACAGGCTTTGACATGATGTTACCGAGAAAATTTTTTGCTGCAATTGAACAGTAAACTATGGCTTGCGGTGCCTGTTCCAGTAAATATGCAAGTGAGCCGGAGTGGTCGTGTTCGGTGTGGTTAACGATTATGTAATCGATAGTTTTCGGGTCTACCAGTGATTTGACCTTATCCATATATTCGTCAACAAACTTTTCCTCAACGGTGTCAATAAGAACTGTTTTATCAGCACCTTTAAGCAGATAGGCATTATAGCTAGTGCCATGTTCTGTCGGAAAGAGATCGTCAAACACTCTGAGTTCAGGATCTTCCAATCCAATCCAGTAAAGTCCCTGCTTGATTTCTATTGATCCCAACATTGATTTATCTCCTTTTATTGAACGATAGTCTCGATAAACTTCTTTATATTTCGCGGATTTTATTGAATCGGCTCAACAATATACCAGAACTGTCAACCCCTGTACAAGCCGCAAATAATAATTTGTAATTGTTTCGACCGTCTGTTTCTGCTAAAAGCGGAAGTATGAAAAATCTAGTCCGTACGAGAATTGAATCATTACGGCCATTACTCAAGGATCCTGTCCCAGGGGTCAGGATAGCCGCAGCCGGGGCAATTGAGAAGTTAGAGGCTGTCAGTACTGTTGAAGAGATTCTCACCGTTTTGGAAACAGGGAACATTGGAGCAAAAATCGGTGCAATTTACGCTCTGGGAGAGATTGGTGGGGAGGAAATGATTCCGCCCTTAATCCGCTGTGCTCAGCGACCAGAGGCTGATATCCGTTCAACTGCAGCGTCAGTGCTGGGAAAGTTGGCTTTGCCGGTAGCTCTGCCTGTTCTGGTCGAACTATTGGAAGACCAAAATGCTGCAGTGCAGGGTAGAGCTATTGCCGCACTGCGTAATTTCCCTGTAACCTCGGAAGTTTTAAATAAACTCCGCCAATTTCTCGACGCATGTGATGGTGTTCTTGAAGCCGAGGCTGCCCTCACTCTTGCTGAGCTAAAAGATATATCCTCACTTAATCAAATACTGTTGCTGCTGATGTCGCGACATGCATCAACCAGGCAGGCAGCAGCGACTGCACTCAGTTTGATGCCCCTATAGATAGTTTCTTCGCCAGATTTTCAGCATTCCCCGTTTGTAACCAACTGTCCGATGTCAATACTCTTCAACAATGGATCAACTACGGCAACTATTCTAGCATAGTGCGTCCCGTCCGCTTCAATAAGCGCCTGCTCCTGCGGGGAACTTAATCGTCTGCCGTCTGCGTCAAACAGAATTCGCACAAGAGGCGCATCTTCATCAAGAGGGTTTGGCCGATAAACAATTGCAACTTCATTGGAATCCAGACGTACTAGCGTTCCTACAGGATAATTGCCCATCATTTCCACAAAACGTTTTACAATTGCTCCATCCAAAATTGTATCTGTCAAGGTTTGCATCTCGTCCAGGGCTGATTTCGGATTTACAGAGTTTGAATAGACTCGTAATGTCGTAATTGCATCATATGTATCGGCGATAGCAACAATATCTACCATCTGGCTGAACGGTAACTTACTGGCCCATTCAGGGTAACCGCTCCTGTTGTAGTGGAGGTGGTGTCCCAGAACAATGGAGGATATATGGGGCCCAAGTCCCTTCATCTCACGAATTATTTTGGACCCTAGCTCAGAATGTCGCTTCATTTCATCAAATTCTGTGCTGGACAGTTTGCCAGGTTTATTAAGAATATCTTTTGAAATCATAGTCTTGCCTATGTCGTGCAACTGGCCTGCAATCCCCAGATCTCTAACAGATATTGGATCAAGATCAAGTGACGCTCCCAGTGCCATTGCCAGAACTCCAACATTTACACAATGATTAAAGGTGTAGTTGTCATAATCCTTGATCATGGTTAATCCTAAAAGCGCCCAGGGGTCCTTAATTGTGATCCCTACCATCTGGTCAACTACCTTAATGAGCGGAGCGCTGTTCGGAATTCGTCCTCGTTCTATGTCCCTGCAGATTGTTCTTATGACTGAAATTGCCTTATTGTAAGTTTCAACCTGATCACCATCAAAACTGGACTCTATTACTTCACTAGCCTTTTCAAAATTTTCTTCCCCTTTACGAACCAGTTTAAGAGAAGATATATTATTATCTGCCATCTGACGTAAAGTCGCCTCAAAGTCACTCTCTTTGAAAGCAAAAATTCTTATGAATTTTTCAAGTTCCTCAAAGCGGAGTGATGAAGTCACAACAATTCGACTAATTTCCTTCTCAGTCATCCTGTTTAACATGTCTGCAATAGCTGTTGTAGGGGCGATAAAGAGGTGATCATCAAAGAACATTATGCCGTCAATAATTCCAAAGGACACCTGATTTGAATTTCCAAGAGCCGTTGTTAATATTTTATAAAATTCCATAAGCGGTTGTCTGATCGCTTTATGTTCTGCGGGATAAAAGGCCATTCCTTTTACAGCACCGGTAAAAAGCGCGATCAGCCTGAGTGCGCTCGGTTTGTCAAGAGATTCCATTTGGCGTTCCTTCTGTGTTTTCAATTAATGCGATTGCATCTGAACAAGCCGCAGCAAGTTCGCCAGTATCAGAAGCCAGCTTGTTAAGAACTGGCAGCGCCCTTGCATCGCCAATTTTTCCCAGGCAGTCTGCAATGGCAATTTTTAGCTGCCTAGCCCGCTTTACAGACAACAAATATCGTTCATCAATTAATCTAGCAAGAACAGGAGTTACCTGTTTGTCACCTATCAGTGCTATAGCGGCAAGAGCATCTATTTTGAGAGTGAGAGATTTTAAAAACATGTCTTTAAGGCATACAATTTTCATAAGTTCCACTAATGCCAGTCTGCTTTTCATTCCTCCAAGAGAAGCAATAGCCTGAGGGTGCAGGGCGACATCATTTCCGCGCAAAACGCGGAGAACAGAGTTTTCAGCTTCATGTCCGCCAATCTGTGCAAGACTCCGGATGGTTTCTTTTCGAACACGAAGATCAGAATGGCTGAGACACTCAACCAGTGGTTCCAGGGCTTCATAGCTTGCTATAGCCCCCAGAATTGCACATATATTTCGGGTAATGAACCATCGGGAATCCTGCATAAGATTTATGAGTAGTGGTACTGCAGATTTCCCCAATTTCCCCATCGTAGTGGAAAGCAATTTCCTGGTTTTGAGGTTATCAGTGTGTGCCATCATCTC
This sequence comes from uncultured Geobacteraceae bacterium, assembly GCA_903958085.1. Lineage (GTDB taxonomy): Bacteria > Desulfobacterota > Desulfuromonadia > Geobacterales > Pseudopelobacteraceae > JACRCG01. The sequence goes on along the minus strand of CAJBRY010000053.1, from coordinate 3,464 downwards.
TACGGCACCTTTAATCGCGGTTGCACCTCCGGCTTTCAATATTGCGAACAGAGTTTCATTTGATATTTTATTTTCCCGGCCGGCCTGTTCAAGTAGAAGTTGCAAAACTTGATCGTGAGAGATTATCTGCTCGATAGCAAATTGCGCAAACTCCTTCATTTGCTCGCTGCGCTCTTCATCGATAGTGTGTCTTGCAAGCAGCGCTACTAACTGAAAAAGAAGATTAGAGCATTGATTAATCTGAATAGCATCAACACAAGTGACCGCTTGACGAGTCAGGACAAGATAGGTATCGTCAATAACACAGTCAGTCAATCTGTCTATAAGAGTTCTGAGCCGTACCTCCGGTGTAAGCGAATCCGGCTCTGATGTCTCTATTTCAATTAATGGGACGCCATCAATTCCAATTTCTACAGCATCAAGTCCGAGTGGTACAACACCTGAGTGCTCAACCAATATTCTTTTGCTATGAATTACTGTTAGGTCAAATTCGTTAACCCAGATGGAGCGAATGCCTCGCTCTGCCATAATGGTGTCAAAGCCACCAGCACGACGAATAGTGTCGTGGGAAAGAGTCATTATTTTCAAAAACTCCATCAAATCCTCATGAAACAGATCGTATGAAAATGTGATTTTTTGTACGCGGCGGATAAAGAGTTCAAAGGCAAGGCTCGCAGCCTGACCGCTAGTGGCATCCTTTATCGATTCTCCGTCTGGAAAGCTGAATCCGGTTCGTCCGCAGGCAAGGTGGAGTGTATTGCCATCTAATAGTCGCAGCATTTCCTGATGAGCTATATCCAGGCTGCTTTTGCGAGTCGGATGCCCTTTAGGGTAGAATCTCCATATCCGCACAGCGCGGTAAACAATGCTTAGCGCTTCAATAGTTCCCAAGGTTGTAGGTGGGCGAAAAAAAATCATTACGGTTCCTTGTATAGAGGGCTTTGATTATGCCATACTGCCCCGAAAATGTCTTGCCCAAAAACATAAATCTAAAATGTTCAGATGAGGGTTTATGAAGCAAAAAACTGTTTTTACCTGCCAGAAATGCGGCAGTCAATCGCCAAAATGGCTTGGTAAATGTCCGGACTGCGGAGCCTGGAATACTCTTGCAGAGGAGGCGGTAGTAAAAACTTCCACAGGTCTTCGTTCTTCAGGCAATGCCTCCCCTGTGCCGATTTGTGATGTGCCGCCTCAGGCGGAAACACGCAGGCCGACTGGCATTGGAGAGCTTGACCGGGTATTGGGTGGCGGTATCGTCCCTGGATCCCTTGTTCTGATAGGCGGAGATCCTGGTATAGGCAAATCTACCTTGTTGCTGCAGGCAATGCATTCTCTGGCGGAAACAACGGGTAAGGTATTGTACGTTTCTGGCGAGGAGTCTGCGTCGCAGACCCGTCTTCGTGGCGAGCGTCTCAGTGCTTCAAGTAAAAATCTGCTTATTCTGGCGGAAAATTCACTGGAATTGATCCTGACTCAAGCGGCGACTCTTAAGCCCGCTGCAATGGTTGTTGACTCGATTCAGACTGTTTGGACATCTGCCCTTGAATCTGCTCCGGGAAGCGTTAGCCAGGTCCGTGAATCCGCTGGGAAGTTAATGCTGCTTGCCAAGGGGAGCGATATCCCAATATTTATTGTGGGGCATGTTACAAAAGATGGCTCCATTGCCGGACCGCGGGTTCTTGAGCACATGGTTGATACGGTTCTCTATTTTGAGGGTGATGGGAGTCATCCATTCAGGATACTGCGTGCTGTCAAAAACCGTTTCGGATCGACAAATGAAATTGGCGTTTTTGAGATGAAGCAAGAGGGGCTGTGTGGAGTAGCTAATCCTTCGGAACTATTCCTCTCTGAACGCCCACTTGGTGTATCCGGTTCAGTGGTCACGACTTCCCTGGAGGGGAGCAGGCCTTTGCTGGTGGAACTTCAGGCACTGGTAACCCCTTCTTCTTATGGAGTTCCCCGAAGAACGACTATTGGCGTTGACCACAATCGTCTTGCCTTGCTGGTTGCTGTATTGGAAAAGAAGGTCGGACTCCATATGGCCGGTCAGGACATCTTTCTGAACGCTGCCGGAGGGGCGCGACTGAATGAACCGGCAGCGGATCTGGCAATGATAATGGCTGTTGCCTCCAGTCATCTGGACAAGGCAATTCCACCAGATACAGTTATTTTCGGAGAGGTTGGATTGGCAGGCGAAGTACGAGCGGTTACCCAGCCTGAGCTCCGTATTGCTGAAGCGGAAAAGCTGGGGTTCAAACGATGCATCATTCCTGCTGGGAGCATGAAGCGTCTTAAAAAACGAGGTATTAAGCTTGAAGGGGTCTCCACGGTACAAGGCGCATTGGATGTTGTTTTTGAATTGTAAAGGTGTAAATCAGATCGACAGGCAAACAAAATTCAGTTGAATGCCAGGCGACTCCTCATATGAATCGCTTAAAGATAAATCCTTGCGATACGTCGGACGGTTATGCTATTTTTCAACCCCTTTAATCTGCAAACTATAGGATATTCAGGAGATGCTCAATTATGACTGATAAAAATAACGCGCAGGAAAGAAACAAAGCGATAGATCTGGCATTGAGTCAGATTGAGAAACAGTTCGGTAAAGGCGCTATCATGAGGCTTGGCAACGATGAAGCGCTTCCGGGAGTTGAGTCAATTTCTACTGGTTCGATCTCACTCGACATGGCTCTTGGCGTTGGTGGTGTTCCGCGTGGCAGGGTGATAGAGGTATATGGCCCTGAATCATCAGGCAAGACAACACTTGCTTTGCACATAGTTGCTGAGGCTCAGAAAACAGGCGGTATTGCTGCTTTTGTAGATGCTGAGCACGCACTGGATATTGGTTATGCGCGCAAATTGGGTGTAAAAACCGATGATCTGCTTGTCTCGCAACCGGATACCGGCGAACAGGCGCTGGAAATTGCCGAAACACTTGTCAGAAGTGGAGCTATAGATGTTCTGGTAGTTGACTCGGTTGCCGCTCTGGTACCAAAAGCAGAGATAGAGGGAGATATGGGCGATTCCCATATGGGTCTGCAGGCTCGGCTGATGTCCCAGGCTTTGCGTAAATTAACCGGTATCATCAGTAAGTCAAACTGTTGTGTGATTTTCATAAATCAGATCCGTATGAAAATAGGTGTTATGTTTGGAAATCCTGAAACAACTACAGGCGGTAATGCTCTCAAATTCTACGCTTCGGTTCGGATGGATATTCGCAAGATCGCCACTCTTAAACAGGGTGACCAGGTTATCGGCTCCCGTACCAGGGTTAAGGTTGTTAAAAATAAGGTAGCTCCTCCTTTCAAAGAGGTTGAGTTCGACATTCTCTACGGGGAAGGGATTTCGCGAACGGGTGATGTTCTTGATCTGGCAGTGGATAAGAACATCATTGAAAAGAGTGGTGCCTGGTATTCGTATGGCAAGGAAAGGATCGGGCAGGGGCGCGAAAATTCCCGAACATG
>CAJBRY010000052.1 GCA_903958085.1 uncultured Geobacteraceae bacterium | reverse complement strand
GTTGAGACTTGAATCTATTGCTGTGATTCTCTTACACTTAAGCCATAAGCTTGGTGCCTCTCTTTTGTTCTTAGTGCCCTAAGTCGCTGTTTTCACCATGGGATGGTTTTTTCAGGAAGAACAGCAGTGGAATAATGCTAAGAAATGCAAGGCCTATGATAAAAAATATATGGTTAAAGGCGAGAGCGCCAGCCTGACGGCGAACGGCCCCGTACATCATACCAAGTGCTGAAGTGTCTGCCTGAGCTGCCGAGATCCCTTTAGCAATGAGCGTCTGCTTCAAATTTTCATATCTCATCTGCCAGACCGGATTGTATTGATTGACGTTGGCAACCAGTGTCGTTTGATAAAACTGCTGATACCTTGTCAGCAGCGTTGCAGCCATGGCAATGCCGACGCTGCCACCGATATTGCGCAACAGGCTGAACAAACCGGTGGCGTTACCCATCTCGGTTCGTGAAATAGATGCAAGAGTCACGGTTGTCAGTGGGACGAAGATCATTGCCAAGCCGAATCCGAGTACTATTCGCGGCCAGGTATAGTTCCAGAAGGCGCCCTGTAAATTTAGGCCCTGCATGATGAACATCGAGGTTGCACCGAGCAGTAGCCCGAAAAAAACAATTTTACGGCCATCGCGTTTTGCCAGAGCTGCGCCGACGAAAGGCATGGTAAGTAGTGTCGCAAGGCCACCAGGCGCCATAACCATGCCGGCATCGGTCGCGGAATATCCCATAAGAGTCTGCAAAAATAAAGGGATCAGCATGATTGAACTGTAGAGGGCGAAGCCGACTACGAACATTATCAGGTTGCCAGCTGAAAATGATAAATTCTTGAACAGGCGAAGATTTACAATCGGATGCTCGTGAGTCAGTTCCACCCAGATAAGTGCGATCAGCGACACAATTGTTACAATACTGAAGCCGATTATGAAAGTTGAGTTGAACCAGTCCTCTTGCTGCCCTTTATCTAGCACAACCTGTAACGCCCCCATGCTTACAACCAGTAAAAACAGTCCCCAGTAATCAATTGTGAGTGATTTTGACTTTTGCCGCAGATAGTCCGGATCGAAAATGAAGAATGCACACATTATCATTGCAATGATTCCGACCGGGAGATTTATGTAAAAGATCCAGCGCCAGTTCATGTTATCTGTTATCCATCCCCCCAGTGCAGGGCCAACAATTGGGCCGAACATTGCACCTACACCGAAAATAGCCATTGCCATGCCGCGCTGGTTTGGTGGGAAAGTTTCCATCAGAATTGCCTGGCTTATCGGGATCAGAGCTCCCCCCGCCGCTCCTTGCAATATTCTGAAAAATATAAGAGCAGCCAGGTTCGGTGCGGCACCGCAGAGGAGAGATGCAAGGGTGAACAGGACGATGCAGGTCATCAAAAAACGCTTACGACCAAAGACTCGAGACAGCCATCCGGTCATTGGCAGTACCACTGCGTTGGCAACAAGGTAGGAAGTCAGCACCCAGGTGACCTCGTCAGTTCCGGCGTTCAAGCTCCCCTGCATGTGGGGAAGCGCGACGTTTGCAACCGAAGTGTCTATGATTTCCATTATGGCCGGAAGCATTACTGTAATGGTGATAAGCCATTTATTTATGTTTCTGTCTTCACTCATTTAAACGGGTTCAGTTCATTCAAAATATCTGCACTTGCTCTACCGGTTATTACCACCGGAACTACACTCATGCCGATGCGCAACAAATGTTCAGGATCAGAATTTTTGTCGATGCTGATTTTTACGGGAACACGCTGTACAACTTTGACATAGTTTCCGGTTGCGTTTTCGGGTGGGAGCAAAGAGAATGCTGCTCCGGTTCCTGCCATGATACTGTCAACAGTTCCCCTGAATTTTTTTCCGGGATACGCGTCAACCGTGAATTCGACTTTTTGCCCCGCCTTCAGCCATGTAATCTGACGTTCCTTGTAGTTTGCAGTTATCCATGATTCCTGTAAAGGCACAATAGCCATCAGTGGTTGGCCTGCCTGTATGTTAACTCCTGC
>CAJBRY010000051.1 GCA_903958085.1 uncultured Geobacteraceae bacterium | reverse complement strand
ACCATCATAGATGTCGAAAAAGCAAAAGGGAGAAAAGCGAGACACCCAGCAATTAAAGGCAGTTCCTTGATCTTTTTGCTCTCCTCCAAACATGACTCACTGCACCCAATTTAACCCTTGCCCCTCAACAGCCACCCTTGCTATCTTCACTACCATGAAAACAGTCTGACCAACCGTATCGAAGGCGCCCTATGAAAGACAAAAAACTTCAAATCCGCAACAGCACCGCCGAGTTCCTGATCTTCACCAAACAGGCGGGTGAGAGCACTATCGAGGTGCGGGTCGAGGATGAAACAGTCTGGCTGACGCAGAAGCTGATGGCTGTGCTGTTTGAGGTTTCTGTGCCGACGATCAATGAGCACCTGGCCAATCTTTATGCTCAGGAAGAAATAGCCAAAAGGTCAACTATTCGGAATTTCCGAACAGTTCAAAAAGAGGGTAATCGGGATGTGGCAAGGAATGTGGATTTCTACAACCTCGACGCTATCATTGCCGTGGGATTCCGGGTGAGTTCATCGCGTGCCGTGCAGTTCCGGCAGTGGGCGACAGGCGTGTTGCGTGACTTTGCTATTCGCGGCTATGTGCTGGATAAGGAACGTCTGAAAAACGGCTCCTTTTTCAACAAGGAGTATTTTGACAACTTGCTGGCCGAAATCCGCGAGATCCGAGCCAGCGAACGGAAGTTCTACCAGAAGATCACTGACATCTATGCCACTGCAATGGACTACAGCGCTGATGCCGAGACCACCAAGACCTTTTTTGCCGCCGTGCAGAACAAACTCCACTTTGCCATCCACGGGCATACCGCCGCAGAGCTTATTGCCAAGCGGGCTGACAGCAACAAAGATCATATGGGGCTGACCACCTGGAAAAACGCCCCGGATGGCAAGATTCTCAAGCCAGATGTGGCTGTCGCCAAGAATTATCTGACTGAGAAAGAGCTGAAGTCGCTGGATCGATTTGTCACAATGTACCTGGACTATGCCGAGGATCAGGCCGAGCGCAACATACCCATGACCATGGAGGATTGGGCGGACAAGTTGAATGCCTTTCTTCGCTTCAATGAACGGGATATTCTCGACAACCCGGGCAAGGTCAGCCAGGAAATAGCCAAGGCTTTTGCAGAGAGCGAATACGAAAAATACCGGATTGAGCAGGATCGCCTGTTCGAATCCGACTTCGATCGTCATATCAAATTGCTGCTGGAAGACGGGAAAGCAGGTAGGAAGGACGATTAACCATGCCCCTTAACCCACACCACATCTCCTTTGCCACTAAATCCTGGAACCCCATCTGCCGGGATGCCCAAAATCACTACGTCTCCACCATCCATATCGACATCCTCCACGGCGACGATCAGGAAATTATCGGAGAGGCACAGGTCTATGAAGTCAGGATGGATCACATTATCAATGACGATGAATGGTCTCTGTTTGATATCTTCGACGGGCATTCAACCGAGCTGGGCAACCTTTACGAAGAGCTGTTTGTCGATGATGAACTGATCCCGGCTGTTGAAGACGAACTATTGGGATACGAAAACATAGTGCTGATCAAGTCGATTATTCTGAAACCGGAATATCGCGGTCATAGTTTGGGCGGCATCCTGGCACTGGCGATTGCCGAGCGGTTTGGCGAGCAGGACATCGTGGCATTGAAGCCATGGCCCATGAATCCTGATGGTCCCGACAATCCGGCAGGTGTGTGGGATTTGCCCCGATTGACAGAGACAGCACAGAAAAACATTGCCAAAAAACTCGTCAAAAGTTACATGAGCGCAGGATTCAAGCATCTTTTCAAGGGGAGCACCCATCTCTTCCTCACCCACTTCCGCCATCCTACGTCAACGCAGTTGATTGATGTACGGGATGAATGCCATGAAGCGCACGACTGAGATTTTCGGACAAACTATGTGAAATAAGGGGACAGGCTGGTTATTGAGTTGGGGTGTGGGACCTTAATAAGCAGCCTGTCCCCTTATGGCTCTCTGAGGAAATAGCTACGGAGATTATTGATGTAATTAACTCAAGATAACTTCTTCAATATTGTGGGTAGCCCCTTGAAAAAGGAGAATCTAAAAGGATGGGTCAAACCTACGCTCTTGACAAAGTAAATTGTGTAGGTTTGGCCCCGGGTACCCGTTATAACAGACTGTTGCAGTGCCCTGCCTAACTGGTCATAGTGAGTGTTCTGATACCAATTCGAGCAAGAACGATGTGGTGCATATCAATTGACTTTTTCAGGGGAAAGAGATATTAACATAGTGAAATTTCGTGTGTTTATGGGCTGAAATGAGATGGGCTGGAGAAAGGTGACTTGAGTTAGAAAAAAAGCTTGATGTTGCCATTTGTAGCCAGGACGTATTCTGTCGCAGTTTGGTGATATGAGTTCTTAAACCCTGTTATCGGCCTGAGGAAAAAATGAACCGTCGCACAAAACATACTTTAGTTCCTTCCGAGGCCATCTGCGGTGGGTTGGTGTATCTTGCATCCATAAGTGATGCAATGGCCGATAATACTTTGTTGGCATATATGCGTATCATCGAACGTGCCTGGGACGATTTTGCCTTAACAGGTGTACTGTGTGTGGATGGCATTCCGACCATCTATTTCAAGGAAGTCAAACAACCGCTCTCCGAAAGAGAATTGAATGACCTGCATTGCCGTTTCTGGAACCAAGGCGTGGCTCAAACTCTTGTAGTTGCCGACCCCAAGACGGTTCGAATATTCTCTGGTCTTGCTAAACCACAAAAAGACGATACTCCTATTTCAGACAAAACAACGCTTATCAAGGAGCTTGGACGGCTTGAATTTGCGCAGCAAATCGATTCGTTCTGCCAAGCCAATGCAAATGGCTCGTGGTATACGGAACATGCACAGCATTATAAATCAGGTAGCAGTGTCGATGCCTATTTGCTTGACAACCTTGTCATCCTTCGAGACCTGCTGACAAAAGGAAAGGAAAGCAAACATCAGCTTTCACCGTATACTGCCCATGCCCTGATCGGTCGAATTTTGTTTGTTTGCTATCTTGTTGATCGAAGGATTTACCGCTTCCCTGATGTCGTGTGCGCAGATTGTCTCAACAAAGCATTGAAGGATCGCAGCGACAGTGTTGCCATTGATTTTCTTTATGATCTTTTTGGGCAACTGAAAGATGAATTTAACGGTAGCATGTTTGATCAAGACTTAGTCGCCGAGAAAAAGCAGATACAACCCTTTCACATCCAGATACTCAGAGACTTTCTTGACGGCCAAAAGCCGATGTCCCCCCAGCACAATCTTGGTTTTTGGGCATATGATTTCAAACTGATTCCAGTTGAAACCATCAGCGCAATTTATGAAGAATTTCTTGCCCACGAAGACCCAGCGCGAAAACGGGAAACGGGAGCGTTCTACACACCACGCTTTCTGGCAGAAATGACGCTTGATGTAGCTGTAGAGGGGAGAAATGACTGGCATACATTGCGCTATCTTGACCCCTGTTGTGGCTCAGGAATTTTTTTGGTTACCCTGTTTAACAGGCTAGCCACCCGCTGGTTGCTGGACAATCCGGTTGTTAAAGATGAACCGGACGCTTACCTGCGAAAGGCCCAGGGTCTGATTGAAATTTTGACTAACAACCTGCGTGGAATAGATGTAAATCCGACCGCTTGTCGTCTTGCCTGTTTCAGCCTCTATATTGCACTGTTGGACTGCCTGTCACCTTCCGATATAAGAACTTTTGTTTTGCAAACAAAAAACAAGTTGCCCCGTTTGTTAGCGGATGATGTAACCGATTCGGATGATGGATATATCCCCGTAGTTAGAGAGGCTGATTTTCTTAAGGTAACTGGCTTCGCAGAAGAATCTTTTGACTGCATTATCGGTAACCCACCGTGGCAAGGAAGTGGCTCAAAACAACTTGCTCTGCATATCCTTGAACAGGTAGGACGCTTCATGGTTGAAAACGGAGAGGGGTGTCTGCTGTTGCCGAGCAAGATTTTTCTGAATAGTACTGCCAATAAGTTTCAGGCTGATTGGTTCAAGGAGATGACTGTTGAGAGAGTTGTTCAGCTTGCTGATTATAGCAAAATACTATTTGAGCAAGCTAAATGTCCCAGCATGATAGTCCGTTTTCGCAAAACATTATTGCAGGATGCCTCTCACAAAATTGCCTATGATACCCCCAAGTTCAATCCTACCTCTAGACGGCGTGGCTTGGTTACCATTAGTAGCTTTGATCACAAATGGTTGCCACAAGCTCAACTGAAGGATGCCGCATTGCATAACGAAGCATCTGTCATCTGGAAACGTTGGCTCTGGGGGACGGGACGAGATCATAGGCTTTTTTCTTATCTAGAAACGTTACCTCCGTTAACTACACTTGCAGGATCACCACACGATAAAATGAGGTGGAATAGAGGCAAAGGATTTGAACCTGACACGAACAGACGTAACCATTCCCCACATCAGCCTTGGTGGAATAATGAAACCCTGTACGTGTCTTCGCGTTCAGATTCTTTTAAGTTTGGCTCGATACTTTACCCGTTTGAGTGCAAGAAAATAGGCTCTGATTATAGATGCTTACGGCGTCCAGCTTTCAATGCAGGTTTTCCTGTTGTATTGGTTAACTATGGATTCAATAATATTATTTTTTCAGACTTTTCGGTGATATTTAGGAATTCTATTCATTTTGTATCAGGTCCACCTGAGGATGAAAATCTTCTCCTTTTTTTGACTGTCTACCTTCGTTCGAAGCTGGCAAAATATTGCATGTTCCATACAGCCGCTAACTGGGGTACGGAGCGGGACAAGGTTCATCTTGAAGAACTCCTGCGCCTGCCATTCCCGCTGCCGGAAGATGCACCTGCTCCCAATGCGCACGATATTGTGGAAAAAATTGCTACGAGAATGCGTGAAGAACGCAAAAATCAAGAGAACCTGTTAGAAGAATGTCGTTCCCGTTACCGTAAACTTACTGATGAGTGCGATGAAGAGCGAGCTGTTAAAGAATGGTACAAACAGCGGAAGACAAGGACGGAAGCCTTGCAAGCCGAGCTTGAGCCTCTGATTTACGATTATTTCGGCCTCTTAGCACCGGAAAAGATGTTGGTAGAAGATACGGTGACGGTGTTTATTCCCAGCTCAACACCACCAGACGCTGAACGTCTCAATATCCCGACACTGCAACCGGTTAGCAGAACGAAAATTTCAGGATATGAATCGGGATTGACCGTGTATGCAGAAACATTGACAAATACTCTCAATACTTGGGCCAACGAACGGGGCTCAAACTTTAGGGTTAGCTCGACTATCGGTACTGATTCTCAATCCGGTATGGCCATGGTGACGCTGAATGTGGGGATTGATGTTACACCTCTGGCCGAGTATGACCTTGACGGTGAGCTTACCCATTGGCTGAAGCGCGGCTTTGACTCTTTTGCCCGTGAAACGAAGACACTCCGCTCCGAACGAGAACTGTTCTGGTTCGAGGGAAGCAAATTACATATTATCCGTCCACAGACGTTGATTCATTGGACACGTACTGCCGCACTTAACGATGCAGACACCATCTATGGCGAGATTACCCAGGCCCGGAGATTTGCAAATGCCTGAGAAACATGCCGCTGCAGAATTTGTCAATCTCTTTCCTACAGAAGATATTCCCCGTATAGTCCAAAATGTTCAAAATTGTTGTAATTCTCTTGCCCGTATTTCTCTTTATGAAACAGAAAATAATATCAGTAAAAGGCTGTACAGACAGATTTGCCAACTTCCTGAATATCGGAGAGGCCCAATTGTTCCTCTGTGGGAGTCGTGGACGGTAAATTTAACAGAGCTAGATGCAGAAATCACGGGCCGAGCTGACATTCTTTTTCTTTGTGGAGGTTTGGAAACATACTTTCTCATAGAAGCAAAACGTTTGTATGTTACATATCCAAGCGGTAAAACGGAGGCTCTCGTAACAGACTACATAAATGACGGAATGATGCGGTACGTAACCAGTCAATATGCATCGAAAATGACCGAGGGCGCCATGCTTGGTTACGTTTGCAACGGTACTGTTCCGGTGGCAAAATATGCCCTGTCAGCTGAAGTTGATAAGCAGGCGGTGAAACTCCGGCTTGCTGAAAATGGTGCGTGGCAGGAATCGGCTCTCGCTGTAGCGCCTCCCGTGGATGAAACCTGTCACAAACTGGATAATCGTGATTTCACCATGTACCACATTCTGACAAAAGTATAAGAACCTTCCGTACCAATAACGCCTCTCAAATGGGATACCATCATGACCATAAATGAAGATTTCAAACTCACCATGACGACTCAGGATCCTACTCACGAAGTTGTGAAACAATTGCGGGAAACAGCTCCGCAACTGTTTTCAGAAGGCAAAGTCGATTTCGATAAACTCAAGGAACTTCTTGATGGACATGTAGAACAGAGAACGGAGCGCTACGGACTTAGTTGGGTCGGAAAGTCTGAGGCTTTCCGTAATGTACAGTCCCCCAGCGTTGCTACATTGTTGCCAATGCCTGATGACAGCGTCAATTGGGACAGCACTGAAAATCTGATCATAGAAGGGGATAATCTTGAAGTCCTGAAGCTGCTCCAGAAGCCATACCACGGCAAAGTCAAAATTATCTACATCGATCCCCCGTATAACACTGGCAATGAGTTTATTTACCCGGATAATTTCCGGGAAGGGTTGCAGGATTATCTGCGCTATTCCGGTCAGGTTAGCGAAGAAGGTATCAAGCAGACCACTAATACCGAAACCGGCGGACGTTTTCATTCCAATTGGCTCAGCATGATGTATCCTCGCCTTTTTCTCGCTCGTAACCTGTTGAAGGATGATGGAGTTATCTTTGTCAGTATTGATGACAATGAGGTGCATAATCTGCGGATGTTGATGGATGAGGTATTTGGTGAGGAGAACCGTATTGAGTGTTTTGTTTGGAAAAAGAGTTATGGAGGAGGTGCAAAAGAGCGCTTTGCTGTAACGCAACATGAATATGTTCTCCTATATGCAAGGAGCATTCAAGCAATTGAAAGCTTGTGGTTGCCTCCAGACAAAGATGCTGAGGAAAAGTATTATAAATTTAGTGATGAAAAACTTGCTGTGCGCGGCCCATATAGGATTAAACCACTTGAAGCAACAAAAAGTATGGATAGAAGAGATAATTTGGTATATGCGATACCAGCTCCAAATGGCTCAGAAGTTTTGCCTAAGAGGCAATGGTGGTGGAGCAAAGATAGAGTTTTCAGGGCATTAGAAGGCAATGAAATTGTCTTTACCAAAACAGGTGAAGGTTATTCTGTTTCTTATAAACAATACTTAAAGGATGAAGACGGAAAACAACGAGGAGCCAAGCCATTTTCTATTATTGACGGTATATATACACAAAACGGTACGTCAGACTTAGCAGAATGCTTTGAAGGCACATCTGTACTCCAGTTTCCAAAGCCTGTTGAAATGCTCAAAAAACTTATCTGTGTTGGAGATACAGATACAAAAGATGGAATTATTCTAGACTTCTTTGCAGGTTCCGGAACCACTGCCCAAGCGGTAATGGAGCTGAACCGAGAGGACGGTGGCAATCGCAAGTTCATTCTCGTTCAACTCCCGGAAAAGACAGAAAACCCTGCCTTCGCCACTATTGCTGACATAACCCGTGAACGGGTGCGGCGGGTGATCAACAAATTGAACAAAGAAGATGAAGAAAAGCTTGACCTTGTTGGGAAACAAGACCGAGGCTTCCGTGCCTTTAAACTCTCTGCTTCTAACTTCAAACTATGGGATGCCGATTTCACTCCTGCCACTGCCGATAACCTGGCGGAACAGCTCAAGCTCTATGCCGACAATGTAAAGCTTTCACGTGATCAGCAGGGCATCCTCTATGAGCTGATCCTCAAAACCGGTAAACCGCTTTCGAGCCGGGTTGAATGCCTGGAAATAGAAGATGCATCAGTCTACTCCGTATCTGATGGTCAATTGCTTATCTGTCTGGCAAATCCAATTAAACTTGAAGTTTTACGTGGCATGATGAAACGTAGCCCGTTGCAGATACTCTGTATTGATACTGCTTTTGGCGGCGATGATGCGCTTAAAACCAATACCGTGCTGGAAGCAAAGTCTCATGGTGTCATCTTCAGGACAGCATAGGAATAATGATGGCAAGAACGACACCACCAACAACTCCCCCGCCAAGCCAACAGCAGTTGCTTGCTTTAAGGATTATGAGACTTAAAAACCTCAATAATGTCGATATTGAGTTCGATCAGAATCGGCCATTAACGGCAATTCTCGGCCCTAATGGTTTTGGAAAGTCATCAATTTTGCACGCACTTGCAGCAAGTTTTTTCTCTCCAACTGCTCGTGGCGATGAAAACTACCGTTTTGTAGATTTTTTCCCAAACACACCACATGGGATATGGTCTGGTACAAGCTTTACTGTTGTGCACAAATTTAGAATTGGT
>CAJBRY010000050.1 GCA_903958085.1 uncultured Geobacteraceae bacterium | reverse complement strand
TTTCACCTCCACCAACTGTTTCTGCGGCTACTCCTGTAGCGGTATCCTCAAGTAATGAAAAGAGTGACCCTTTTCACCCGCCTGAAAGTGACAACGATGAGATGTGGGGCTGGAATTTGCGATCCACCGTAGATAAGCCTGATTCAACCAACTGGGGCAAAGAAGATGTGTTTGACGTTTACTCGATGAGCGAGGGAACCGCAATTGATGGTAAATCAAAATATAGTGAGTGGTAAAATTTTAAAACTTTCTCTTGCTGAAGAAAAACTTAAGCTGGATCGGCGTGGATTCACGCTGATTGAGTTGCTGATAGTTATTACAATCATCGGTATTCTTGCTGCTGTTGCTGTGCCGAACTATCAATGGGGTGTGATTAAAGCCAAAGAGGCTGTCTTACGTGAAGCACTGTACAATTTCAGGTCTGTAATAGATCAGTTTCATGCAGATCAAGGTAAATATCCTGACACAATTATTGAACTGAAGGAAAAAAAATATTTGCGGGACATTCCCAAAGACCCATTCACTGGTACTTCTGATTCCTGGGTTGTTATTGCTCCACCGCCTGACTCCTCTGGATCATCATCTTCATCCACTGGAATGGGTGGCGGTGGCAGCAGTTCTTCTCCCGGCAATGTTTATGATGTTCATAGCGGTTCTGACCGGTATAGTTCTGATGGAGTTACCCCTTATAATGTCTGGTGACTTATGATCCAACTGCATAACGTGACACTTGCTTATCAGCATGATGCCTCGGCACTTAACAATATCACCCTGAAAATTGCCAAGGGTGAGTTTGTTTTTCTGACCGGACCATCCGGGGCCGGGAAAACGACTCTTCTTCGTCTGCTTTACGGTGCGTTGACGCCAAATCGTGGGCAGGTAATAATTGATGGACAGAATATCACCCGTTTGTCGCCGTCTCAGATACCACTGCTGCGTCGCTCGATAGGCGTGGTTTTTCAGGACTTCAAATTATTGCAAAATCGTACTGTATTTGAAAACGTTGCCATAACGCTTGAAGTTTTGGGGTGGGGCAGGGTGGATATCGGCAAGAAGACAATGCATATTCTCAAACAGATGGGGATAGAGTCTAAGTATAATCTCGTTACTCAGCGTCTTTCAGGTGGTGAGCAGCAGCGGGTTGCGCTGGCCCGGGCTCTGGTGAATGATCCTAAAATTCTTCTGGCGGATGAACCTACCGGAAATCTTGATGAGGCCAATAAAAATCAGATTCTAAATATTTTTAAAGAGGCAAATATCCGTGGCACAACTGTTGTTGTTGCCACTCATGATCGTCGCTTGATTGAGCAGAGCCATTTCAGGCTCGAAACATTGATCAAAGGGGAACTACTCGTTGAACAAGTGGAAAAAGAAAAAACCAGAGACAATCAAGCAATTTAAGCGTCCTACACTTGCAGGTGACGGTTTTGGCGGTAGAGCCGGATTTTTTATGTCCCGCGCAATAACCAATATTCGTCAAAATGTTTTTGTCAATGTCGTAACTATCGGTACGATCACGCTTGCTCTTTTGATTGTTTCACTCTTTCTGCTCATTTTTGTAAATCTTGAAAGCGCAGCTGAAAACTGGAGCGAGCGTGTACAGGTAACAGTCTATTTTGACAAGGAGTTGTCTGCTCAGGACCAGACTTTATTAAATCAGAAAATATCTGCATTATCTGGGGTTTCTCGTGTCAATTATGTTACGCGCGAGGAGGCTCTCAAGCGTTTTAAAAGCCGTTTGAAAGGCCAGGAAACACTTCTTGAAGGGGTTCGCTCCGAAGTTCTGCCAACCTCTTTTGAAATTGCGCTTAAACGTTCCCATCGTGATACCGCAGCTATCGAAAATTTTGTCACAGTATTAAAAAAAATACCAGGGATTGCTGAGGTTCAGTACGGCGAAGAGTGGGTGCGGCGTTTTAATTCTTTTCTGAACTTCATGCGTCTTCTTGGCGCTCTTCTGGGTGGGTTCCTGATTATTGCCGTGGTCTTTATTGTTTCAAATACAATTAAACTTACTATTTATTCCCGTCGTGACGAACTTGAGGTTATGTCTCTTGTAGGGGCAACCCGCTTATTTATAAAAGCCCCGTTTCTTTTGGAGGGTTTAATTCAAGGGATGACTGGTTCTATTTTTTCCATTTTCCTTCTGTTCGTTCTTTATGAAGGTTTTCTGCACAACGCAGGAAGCTTTCTCACATTTAACCCCACAACTTCCGGATTAGGATTTCTTCCGTTTGAGTACGTTGCAGGCATACTTCTGGCTGGAGCGCTGCTTGGTTTCATCGGCAGCCTAACTTCGTTGAAACGATTTATTAACGTTTAACCGATGAAATTTTTGATCGGAATACTGATTTCAATTTTGATGGTTGCGTTCGCTGCTTTTGCGCAAAATCCGAAAGACGAACTAAGCGGAGTTAAACGCGAAATTAGCGCTCATAAACAGCTTATTACCAAGACCCGCAAAGTTGAAGCGGTAATTTCTACTGAACTTAAGGAAATACTGCGCAATCTCGAGCAGAAAGAGTCCGATCTTAGCAAATTGGATCGCGATTTGCGTGGTGTTGAATTTAGTCTCGACCGGACAGGTCGCGAAATTCAGAGAGTTACCGAGGAAGCAAATAGAAAACGTGTCGAAATTGAGCACCGGTTGGCATCGCTATATAAAGCGGGTGAACTTGGCGCTTTGCGGATGTTTTTTTCAGCAGAATCGTTTCCGCAGCTTGCCGAAAATATACGTTACATGAGGTCGATTCTTGATAATGACAAGCGAATTTTTGTTGATTATAACCAGAAAATCGATCAGCTAAAGTCTCTCAAATCTGATCTGGAACGTGATGTTGTCAAGAAAGAACGCATCATGACCGGCATTGAACAGAAAAAGCGAGAGATAGAAGAGGAGAAAAGCAAGAAGGCAACCTATCTCGGCAAGGTGCGTCAGGATAGGAAGAGTTATGAAGCCTCTTTGAAGGAATTACAGGCAAATGCATCCAGACTTCAGACAATGATAACCCGTCTGGAAGCATTGAGTCGTCGAAAACTCTCATCACGCCATGAAAAACCGGGAGCAAAGCCTAAACCTCTTGCCGAACTGCCGCCGGTACCTGATCGCGGTTTTGCTTCACAAAAGGGAAGGATGTCGCTTCCGGTACGTGGCCAGATTATTGAATCTTATGGCAAACACAAGCATCCGGAATTCAATTCATTTACATTCAGCAAGGGATTATCGATTTCTGCCTCGTCCGGGACAGATATAAAGACAATTTATGAAGGTACGGTTATTTTTTCCGATTATTTTAAAGGTTTTGGTAATATGATGGTCATCGATCATGGTGGCGGTTATTTCAGCCTTTACGCCCATGCATCCAGGTTGACAAAAAAAGTTGGCGCTGAAGTGGCAAAGCACGAAACAATCGGTGCAGTGGGTGATGTTGATTCTATTAAAGGAAGCATGCTTTATTTTGAAATTCGACATCAGGGTAAGCCGGTTGATCCGGCAGGCTGGGTGAGATAATTAAATTCGAGAAGCATCAAATATCCGGAGGATACAAATGAGTGTACCAAGTAGCAAAAAAACAAGAATGATTGTCGGTTTTGCCGTTGTTGTCGCATTCCTCTCAATTTTTATAATCAGTTCGCAGCGTCACAGTTCTGCGGAGGGGAAGGGGACAGATTACGAGTCTATCGAACTTTTTACTGATGTTATGGCGATTATCAAGAAAAGCTATGTCGAGGAAGTCGATACAAAAAAGCTGGTTTATGGAGCTATAAACGGTATGCTTTCTTCGCTTGATCCTCACAGTTCGTTTATGCCGCCGGATACCTATAAAGAGATGAAAATCGATACTAAAGGGGCTTTTGGTGGTTTGGGTATAGAAATATCTATCAAGGAAGGGGTGCTCACGGTAATTTCGCCGATAGAGGACACTCCTGCATTCAAAGCCGGCATAAAGGCCGGAGATATGATCCTGAAGATCGACGATAAGTTCACAAAGGATATGAACATTAACGATGCTGTCAAGCGTATGCGCGGTCAAAAAGGTTCAAAGGTAACTCTTTCGATTATGAGGGAAGGGTTTGAGAAGGCAAAAGAATTTCCGCTTGTACGCGACATTATTCAGGTAAAGAGCGTCCGGTTCAATTTAATGGATAGCGGTTATGGATATGTTCGGATTGCCCAGTTCCAGGAAAAAACGGATGAAGACCTTTCCAAGGCTCTAAAGGCGATGAAGGAACAAAATAAGGGAGAGCTTAAAGGACTGGTGCTTGATATGCGTAACGATCCGGGTGGATTGCTTGATCAGGCTGTGAGGGTTGCAGATCATTTTGTACCGGATGGGCAGTTGATCGTTTATACCGAAGGACGTGAGAAAGATTCCAAAATGCAGTTTACCGCCAAGAAGAGCGGCAAAGAGCCAAATTATCCGATTGTTGTTTTAATAAACGGCGGTAGTGCGAGCGCCTCGGAGATTGTTGCCGGAGCATTACAGGATCACAAACGGGCAATTGTTCTTGGAACGCAGAGTTTTGGCAAGGGGTCGGTTCAGACAATCATTCCGCTTTCTGACGATTCTGGACTTCGTTTGACAACGGCTCGTTACTACACACCAAAAGGGCGGTCAATTCAGGCTAAAGGAATAACACCGGATATTATTGTTGATGCGGTTGAACTGCCAAAAACAACAGCCAAGAAAGACAGCATGCATTTGCGTGAGAAAGATCTTGAAAACCATTTCGAAACGGAAGCAAAGGGGGCAGCTGAACCCAAAAAAGAAGATAAAAAGAGCGACAAGAAGGATGATAAAGCTGACAAAGTGTCAACAAAACTGGAAGATAATCTGAAAACTGATTATCAGGTTCTGCGCGCCCTTGATCTTCTTAAAGGGTGGGAGTTGATCAAGTCGATGGGTAATCAAAAGTAATATCTACTTTGTTACGGGGTGCCTGCATGAAGATGTTTAAGTTGTCCATTTTGGTTCTAATCTTTTGTTTACTGAACGTGATTGATGCAGCTGCAGCGGCAAAGGTTACGATAACCCAGACAGCAGAAGGGGTGTATTCAATAACTGTTGCCGAGGTTTTAAAAACAGCCTTAATTGACTTTACTATCACCTACGACAAGGCAACGTTGAGTAGCCCAGTGATTACCAATGGTTCTTTTGCGACAACTGTCAACGCTTTATCTATTCCCAATGACGATCCGGTCAATGGAACGCTAAGGGTCGTATATGTAATTGTTGAAAAAGATGTATATTTTGAAGGTTCAGGCTCTCTTGCGACGGTTGTTTTTACGAAGAGTGGAACAGTACCATCTAAACTACCGGAGTTGATAACTCAGTTGATTACAGACGAAGGTGTTGTAGTTGCCGCTCAGCCAATAGTTGTTGATGGAACTATAGATACAACTGGAGGAGGCGGTGGGGGAACTGGTGGAGGGGCACCGACTCCTGAAAACGCAATATGTGGTAGTTCAAATAACTCGTCGTTTTCAACTGCTCCTGTAGCGGCTCTTTGCAGTAGCGGAACTGCTTCGGCAATCAGTGGTAGTGGTCCATGGTATTGGACCTGTTTAGGTAATAACGGTGGCACTCCTGCGAGTTGTTCAGCAAACTTGTCTGTTGCTGCAACTCCAGTAAACGGAGTATGCGGCAGCGCAAATAACTCATCATTTCCATCCGCCCCTTCTACTAATTTGTGTAGTTCCGGCACTGCTTCCGGGTTTTCAGGAAATGGCCCTTGGAGCTGGACTTGTTCTGGTAAAGATGGGGGTACTAATTCGAGCTGTGCTGCAAGTTTGACACCGGCAGTGGTCACTCCTGTCAACGGGGTCTGCGGCAGCTCGAATGGTTTGCCGTTAAATTCTGCTCCGTCATCAAATCTGTGCAGTTCCGGTATTACTTCAGGCGTTTCTGGTAATGGTCCCTGGAATTGGACTTGTTCAGGTTATGATGGTGGCATTAATGCGGACTGTAATGCAAGTCTGGCTGTGATTGATACACCACCGGTAACACCACCGGTAACACCACCAGTAACACCACCAGTAACACCACCAGTAACACCACCAGTAACACCGCCGGTAACACCGCCGGTAACACCGCCGGTAACTATAACATCAGTTAACGGAGACTGTGGCAGTTCAAATAATTCATCATTCTCCTCTGCCCCGTCGTCAAATTTATGCAGTTCAGGAGTTGCTAGCGGTGTTTCTGAAAATAGTGGCTATTGGAACTGGAGTTGTGCAGGCACAAATGGTGGCTCTAATTCTGTTTGTTCTGCAAAAGTAACAATATCTGTTATTGCAGTAGACGGTGTCTGTGGCAGTTCAGCAGGTTTAACTCTTGCTTCTGCTCCGTCGGCAAATCTTTGTAAGGATGGAACTGTTCCAGCTGTTTCTGGCAGTGGCCCCTGGAATTGGATTTGTTCAGGCAGGGATAACGGCGCTAATGCGACCTGCTCAGCAAATTTTGCATCATCTAACACCGGAACAGAATCTACGGAAACCGGTACAACTGGTACAACTGGAACAACTGGAACAACTGGAACAACTGGAACAACTGGAACAACTGGAACAACTGGAACAACTGGAACAACTGGAACAACTGGAACA
>CAJBRY010000049.1 GCA_903958085.1 uncultured Geobacteraceae bacterium | reverse complement strand
GAGTTGCCGTTGACCCGTGCGACAGGCCCTTTTAGGAGAGGAGCGGCATCAGAGGTTTCCTGTTTTTTCGAATCCTGCTTTTTTGAGTCCTTCTTACTGGAATCCTTTTTCTTGGATTCTTTCTTGGTGGGTTCTTTGACTGTTACTGGTTCAGCAGCAACAGCAAAAGTTGCGCAGGAAACAATAGCTAAGAACAAAATTCTCTTTAACCATGATGATGTAGTATACATTGTAACAGTTACTCCTTTTGACATAGAAATTTGCCGGGACTATAGCACACAAATTCTGAGCTTGAAAAGCCAAACATAATTTTGACTTTTGTTTTGCTTTCAGATACATTTCAGACCGATTCGGTTCATATGCCGTTTGGTGAATTTGTTAAAGCCTATCGAGCAGTCAGTTTATCAGGAGGAAGTGTTGAAATGAAAAAGGTTCTCGTAGTTGATGACAGCCTCTCAGTTGCCCGACAGCTTGAGAAAATAATCAGTGAATCAGGTGATTTCACCTGCGTCGGCCACGCAAAAAACGGTGCCGAGGCAATCAAAATGAATCACACTGAGGATCCGGAAATTATCTGCATGGACATGAATATGCCAGGTATGGACGGCCTGACCGCCCTGCGCACACTCTCTGTAATGGATAAAGATGTTAAAGTTGTCATGGTTACATCTCTTGGCGGTGTTGGTGACAAATTTACCGAAGCGCTTAAGCTTGGGGCGAAAAATGTCATTTCAAAACCGTTTGAAGCTGACAATGTCCTGCGTATTTTGCGGGAACTCTGATATCTTATCCAATTCAAAACGTTATACAAAAGGGGCTGAATATGGCAGTTAAATTTTTCGGACAATTTCTTGTAGAACGCGGCGTAGTCAGCAGTGAGGCTCTGCTTAACGCAATAAATTTGCAGGACAAGAACAACCTTAAACTTGGCGAAATGGCTGTAACAATGGGTCTTATTTCTCAGGCTGACATCCAGCGTGCTCACAACGCTCAAATGTCAAAGGACATGAAACTTGGTGACCTTCTTGTTGAATTGGGTTTTTTGACTCTTGTTCAGCTTAATGATGTTATTACCCGCCAGAAAAACACTCATCTATACATAGGTGAAGCGCTTATCCAGGTTGGTGCCCTAACAGCAGAAGAACTTCAAAAACACCTAGATGCATTCAAGGCAGATCAGGCTGAATACGTTTCTAACGGCATTGAGCTTCCTATAGCCTCTGTAAATAACAAAATTTGGGAAATGACTGCTGACCTTACTTATAAAATGGTCACACGTGTGCTTGATCTGAAGTTCAGAGCCGGTAAATGCACACTTGGATCAACTATTCCACCTAACTTTATGCTGGCAGCTATGGATTTATCCGGTGATGTTGAGGCCAGATATCTGATTTCTGTTTCGGAAGGTCTCCAGAAATCCATAGCCAAGGCAATTTTAAGCGAAGAGTCTGTAGATAATGAACCGATTGAAGTGCTGGAAGACACAGTTATGGAATTCGTGAACGTGGTATGCGGTAATGTGGCAGCAAAGGCTTCCCAGATGGGCGTTATTATGAATATAAATCCGCCAGTTTCAATTCATCCATCAGAACATGGCCTTCCAGTCCCGGACGGGCACACGGGACTCTGCTTCCCGATTCATATTGAAGATGGTGATACCATGGAGATGATGTTGCTGATAAAAAATTAATTCCACAAATTGATAATTTTATTATTGGACCTCCGAAACTTATTGCTTCGGAGGTTTTTTATTGCTTTAAGTTCAGCGCCAGACCTCGTCAGTATACTCTCCAGACATATCACGAACAAAGAGCGGAGGTTCTACAGTCGGAGAAGTGCGCCTCCCTTTTGCCAGCTCGATCAAAAACATTGTAGCCGGTGCCGAGGCATTGTTGTGAATCATTCGCAGTCGAAGCACAGATAATTTAAGCTGCGCCGCAAGAACCATAAATTCAGCAAGGCGAGACGGGATCTGAATAAAGCATATTCTTCCGGACGGCTTTACCAAAAATTTTGCCGCCGCTAGAAAATCAGCCAGCCCTGCAGTGCTTTCATGACGGGCTGTATCACGTCCGGCTTTTGGACTTGTTTTACCGTTTCCAAGTATCCTGAATGGTGGGTTTGAAACTACCAGATCAAATGTTGAATCCGGAAGTGCTTTACGCAAGCTTATTACATCTTCGGCAAGAACAGAAATTTTTGCTGAAAGCCCATTATGCTGGATATTTTTATTAACAAGAGCAGCCATATCTGGATTATTCTCGACCGCAGTAACTGACGCTGTAGCGTTTAACCGAGACAGCACCATTGAAATTATTCCGCAGCCGGCTCCAAGATCGGCAATATTAGCACCTGTTATCAAATTTGGACAAAATCTTGAGAGAAGAAGTGGATCTAATGAATAACGATAGCCGTTTTTAGGCTGAAAAATCTGTATGTCAAACAACTTGAGATCATCTTGAGTTAACTCCATGGCTTACTCTTTAAGCTGTCTATAAAGTTCTACAAGCATTTTAGCCCGAAGCTTCCATGAGTGTTCAGAGACTGCTCTTGCTCGCACTGCAAGAGACATTTTGGCAAGAAGCCCCTTGTCTGCAATAATTCCAGAAATTTGTCTGGCCATATCGACGGCATCATTGAAAGCAGCATAAACTCCTGTATCACCAAGAATTTCTCGGTTAACTGGTGTATCAAATACGACCGTCGGCAGGGCGCAGGCCATGTAATTGAAAAGCTTGCCGTTAGCTTCAGTAAGAGAGAGTTTAGGTGAGACTGCAATATCACCTGCGCTTAACATCAACGCAGCCTCACTGTAGTCAATCCTGCCGGTGAAGGTTACCATCTCGTCAAGCCTTAGATCACTTGCTTTCCTTTTATATCCTTCATAAGGATAACCCATGATTAGGAAGCGAATCTGACTTTGCTGCTCTTTAAGAATTTGGATTACTTTAAGTAGCACATCCATACCCTGATATTCATTGAGAAGTCCGAGAAAAACCACGAGTGGAACATCTTCTGAAACACCGACTCTACTCCGCGCAGCAGACTTCGGATATGAAACAAATCTGTCAGTATCAACCCCATCAATGACAGCTGACAGCTTGGCTGTCGGGACTCCCCACTTCTCGCTTAACAGTTTTGCGCCAACAGTAGAACTGGTAATGATAAAATCGGCGGAATTATTAATTAGATTTTCCAGAGCAGAAAAAAGCTTCTCCAAAAACGAGCCGGATCTAAAAAAGCCGTGATCTCTACATTCTACCGTAAGGCTCCCCTGAGAATCCATTATGAGCGGCAGACGCAGCACCAACTTGAGCAACAGGCCAATAAAAGCCCCCTCATGGAGATGGGCATGCAAGAGATGTGGCCGGAATGTCCTGGAGACTGAAAGAGCCTTAATAAACAGGAGTATGTCTAGAAGTGGTTTGAACCACGAGGGGCCGGCAGTCAGCTTTTGATACCAGGGCATGCTTGGAATGCGAAAGGTTGGAATACCAGGCATATCCCTGCCATGATGGTATGTTACAATACAAACATCACAACCACTCTCTATCAAAGCCCGCGCTTCCTCGTAAATTCTGACGTGGCAGCCACGATCAGCAAAATATGGCGTTGGTGCCAGCATGAGGATACGCATTCTTTCACGTCCTGATTGGTTCAAAATGTCATCAACTTTATTGCTCTTTTACGGATCAACCACTCACGAATAAGCATTGCAGCAAACAGAGCGAAGGAACCTAATGTCAGATACTTGCCGATCTTGAAGGGAAGTGGATCGAATATGAACTCCACCTTATGCTTTCCTGGAGGTAAGTAGACGCCGCGCAGAATGTAGTTTACAGGAAATATTTCAACCGGCTTCCCATCTACTGTCGCATTCCATCCTTTGTAATATTTCTCACTGAGAATTAGAAGCGAATTTACCGGAGTTTCAGCTGAAATGGTTATGATATCGTTTTCGTAACGATCTACTATTACACCTCCCTGGAGCACTAAGGACTGATTATCTATTCCGGAAATCGGTAATGGCGAGGCGGACTCGACAACCGCAATTTTTTGTGGATTAAAAGACGGATTTTTTATTATGTCTAGCGCCTGCAATCTATCCCGAGCCAGTAAT
Source organism: uncultured Geobacteraceae bacterium (assembly GCA_903958085.1). GTDB lineage: Bacteria > Desulfobacterota > Desulfuromonadia > Geobacterales > Pseudopelobacteraceae > JACRCG01. The sequence goes on along the minus strand of CAJBRY010000049.1, from coordinate 8,611 downwards.
GCAGTAGAGACTAACCAGGCTTTTGGAAGAACGGATATGTTCTGCAGTACAATTTCAGAATTGTCTGAAGACATGAACACAGGCTGAAATTTTTCTGCAAGTTGACCTTTTTCCTGCTGGTACTGCTCACTGGAAAACACGAGGTATTTAATGTTCATCATATCCGGAATTGCGCTGTTGAAGGAGAAATTATCGATAATATCCTGCCATCTCGTCTGTTGAACCGGCATGGAAGTAAACATTACCGGAATTGATGAGTTTGCATATTGCAGCGGATCGCTATTCAACGGCAGTACACGATACTGATTTGAATCCCTCTTTAAAAACTCCATTACCTGAGTGTCTTTCCCCTTTGACTTTACCGGGACGTCAACAGTAAACATGAATTTGCTGTTAACCCGACCTATATCGGCCAGCAATAAGAATAAAATTAGGAAAGGGAGAATGCGAACTGCAATCCATTTTTTATAAAAAGCAAAAAACAGGACGGCGTATCCCGCAGCAAAAAATGCGGCAATAACTGTTTCTGTAAGAATAGTGCCCCAGCGTTCATAAATCAGCTCAATTCCCTGTTGATAACGCGTGGGTTGTGCCAGGTGCTCAGCAAAGATATTGACCCAATGTTTTTCTCCACTCTTCAGCAGAGCAAGGAATAACAGCAGTAACACTGGAAATAGAATGATCCCAGCTATATAGCGGGAAAAAGCTTTGGTTTTTCGGACATTCTCGTCCAGCAGAAGATCTATGCCCCTTGCCGCAAACACTCCTAGTCCAAGCGTTGTCACAAACATCATCATCTTAGGAACCCGGAATTTGTTTATGCCAGGGAAATAGTCATATAATAAATTGTAAATATACGAATATTTGCCCAATGAAAAAAGTATCCCGCCAACCACTGCGCAGAAGGCAATCCAAACATATTTATCCCGGCGAAAAATAAGAGGCAAAGGTACTAACAACCATGGCAACAGGCCCATATAATCGTTAGTCTGTGTCATGTGCATCCTGCCCCAGTAATAAGATGATATGTTTTTAGGATTTTCGCCCCCCTCCTGACGAGAAAAACCAAAAAAACCGGGGATTATCATCGTAAGAAGTTCTTCGGGTGGCATTGACCACGACATAGCTTCATCCCGGTCTAGCCCACCTTTACCCTGGTTTGCACCGCTTTGCACCCCACGATTAGTATCCTTGGACCAATTGGCAAGCGGCATCAAGGAAATTGAAACTGTTGTCAGGAAAAACACCAGCAGTACGGCATTGAGTCCGAGCAATTTCCAGATCTTGGAAGGTTCTTTTTTCTCCAGAGAAGCAATGCCAAAAAATCTTATTATTCCGTAAACAGCCATACTCATGCAGGTATAAAAAGCAATCTGCCAGTGATAATTAAAAAACTGGAAAGCCAGTGCGAAACCCGTTGCCATGAAAAAGATTACACGTCTACTCTGGAAACCTTTTTCGAGCAGATAAAAAGCAAAGGGAGCATAAGAGATAGTCGCAATTTTCAGCACATGCCCGGCATTGATAAGGGAAGCGTTTTCCGTGGCAATCGCAAATATCAAACCACCCATTAATGCAGCAAACCTGCTTGCCCCGATGATCCGACAATAAAGATAGGTTCCGACACCACCCCAGAAAAGATGCAGCATAATAAACCATCCGACACTTGCCGGTGGCGGAAACAGTTTGTAAATCAAGTTGTGATACTTGAGAAACTGGAGAGAGATATCACCACCTTCGGTTGTATAACCGCTGTTAATATACATAGACCAGCCAGCAGTTAGACGGACATCAAACAGATCTCTCAATTGCATAGTGTGAAGGTCTTTTACTGACCAGTAATACTCATTAAGGATATCTGGAGCGCGAATTATCTTGGAAGTAAATAATATAGGCGAAAGCAGTCCAATCATTACCGCAAGCATAATTGTCAAAGTTAATAGATCTTTTTGGCGTTCCGTCATTGACTGTTCCTTATCGCTATTGAATATATTTCGAGTGTTTCTCTGGCACACCTTTCCCACGAGAAACTGCGGGCTCTTTCCAGCCCTTTTTTCTTCATCTTTTCTGCTATTTCAGAATTGTCCAGCACAGTTTTCAGAGCTGATACTATCGCCTCTATATCAGTTGGCATAACCGAAATACCAGCATCTCCAACGACCTCTGGAAGGGAGGTAGTATTAGAAACCACCACCGGCACTCCGCATGCCATTGCCTCAAGCGGTGGAAGACCAAACCCCTCAAACAGAGATATATAGATAAATACCTGGGCGCCATCATAAATGAATGGCAGGTCTTCATCCGGTATAAAACCGGTAAAAATGACTTTATCAGTCAGCGCCAGTTCCGATATGCGCCTAAATAGACTGTCATAAAGCCAACCCTTTCGCCCGACTATCACCAGTTTCGGAACAGTCGGACTTTCAAGCCTGAGTGCAAAGTATGCTTCGATAACGGAATCGATGTTTTTCCTTGGCTGGATAGTGCCAACATAGAGAATATAACGCTCTGGAAGTCCGTAACGATCCCGTACCGTAACACCCGTATTCTGATCACGCAATTCCAACATGGCCGGATCAAAACCGAGCATAATGGCTTTGATCCGCTCCGGCGCCACATTAAAATCGTTAATTATTTCCTTTCGAGCATCTTCGGAATCAGTGATGATAAAATCACTTCTTTTGGCTGCATTAGGAATCTGCAGTCGCCAGTATACGCGTGCTGCAAATTTCTCGGTTTCCGGGTGGCTCAAGGGTATCAGATCGTGCAGCGTCACCACAACCGGACATGATGAAAAAAACGGTATAGCGCTCTTGGGACAGTGGAGAAGATCGATTTTTTCCCTACGGCAGGCAAGGGGAAGCAGAACATGTTCGCGCCAGAGTCTGGCAACAGGACTTATTCCTCTCAATACTATTTCGCGAGCCTTGGGAAATCTGCCCAGATGAACAGGATCATTATAATAAACAATATACTCGTTTTCTTTATCGATCTGCAACAACGCCTCAAGCAGTCCCAATACGTATGTTCGAGGGCCGCCCTGAGTAGAGATAGTTGAGGCATCTATAGCTATTCGCATTTAGTTCCTTGAACTGTTTCAATAAATGTTAGATTGCCACCAAGTGGGCGCCACTGATTCAGATCGTTGAAAAAAGGCCAGAAGATTGTTGCCGAAACACCTGAAAAGGCAGCAAGATGCGCTGCAAGTGAATCAAGAGCATAGACATGTTCCGCCTTCCTGAACAAAAGGGCAAGTTGTTGGATGTTCAGTTCTCCGGTCAGGTTGACAATGGGATGATTCGTCAATCCGGTAATCTCTTTGAAAAGACTATACTCTTCCCGAGTGCCAGTAATTGCAATACAGGTCTCTTCAGGAAAAGTATCCGCTACCTTTGCCCATTCTCTTGGAGAGCGGAGTTTGCGGACATCGCCGCTCCCTGGATGAATAACTACGAATGGGCGTTTTTCGAAACGCTCCAGAACATGCTCCACAAAAAGTGCATCATCACCGGAAGGGTACAACAGGTAGTTGCAGTTTGTTATATCGCCTTTGATACCTATTGCCTCAAGTACCTCCAGATAATGTTCCACCTCATGTCTGCCTTCCTGCCAAGGCGCTAAGATGTCGAGTAACGGCCCAAAACCACCAGTGGAGTGTCCGGCAATACATCCGCATCCAGCCAATTTGGCAAGCAGAATCATATCTCCGGCAGCATCCCGCATATTAAGACAGAGATCGTATTTTCCCACTTTTATTTCCTTAAAGGCCGCAATAAGCCCGGAAATAGTCACAGTAATACCAGGCCTCCTGCGGAGGTAGAGAGGATGTTCAAACTGAATATATTTATTGATATACGGATTTAACTTCAATATTTCAGAGGCCGAGATCTGGCAAGCCAGATCAATTGCGGCATGGGGATACCGTTGTCTCAACAATGGCAGGACAGAAGTCAGCATCAACATATCACCGAGGTGATCCGGCTTTATCAGGAGAATGCGACCAGGAACCTCCGGCAGAGGCCGCTTCTCCAGGCGCATCAGACGCAACAGGCCGTCGATGGCAAGCAGCATTACTATTACCAGGCCGTTTTTGAATCGATATCCATGGGAGAGTCTTACCACGCTTATTTATCTCCCTTGAAACAAAGAAAAGTGCACAACTGTCTTAATTCACTCAAAACAAACCCCTACCACATTTTTCCGGTCAGTCGAACAACATAGTCTCTGTGCTTGGTCAACATGTTGGTTTTTTCCGAAGTATCTCCTGATAGAGTCGCAGATGGTCTGCTGCTATAAGCTTCCAATCTCCGGCAAGCAGAGATGGAGTTGCAGCACGCTCTCCAGAATGAGCCTCCAGAGCGGCTCTTATCCCCTCAATGTCACCAGGAGCAACGAAGCTGGCATGTTCACCCGGAATGTATCCTGAACGGGTTGTAGAGGTTGTAACAACAAAGGTGCCCTGCATGGCTGCCGCCATGATAGAGGCATTTCTCCGGGTTGCCCCATCTCTGAACGGAAATATCGCTGCATCCGCAGCGGCAAGCAATTCCGCTGCGCGCTGGTGTCCCTGATAGCCAGTAATGGTAACCTTGCCTCGCCATTGCAGACTCTGAGCAATTTCCAGCAATGTTGAATGGTAGGAATCCTCTGGGTTCAGTTCGCAGACAAGAAGCAGATGATCACGCTTTGGATCAGCAATCGAAAAAAGTAGTTCCACCGCTTTCGGTGGGGCGGCAAAACCAAAATAAGACAGCAAGCGCTCCTGTCCTCCCGACAATTTTCGCCTTAGTAGCTCCCTTTCAGATGCAGTAAGTTCTGCCGCAGGGATATTAGAACCAATAGGAATCCTTTTCAGATATCGTCGTGTAGCCAGTTTCCAAAACCAGTTAGGCGTCTGAAATTCATAGTCCGGTTCTATTACAGTGATCGCATCCTGGCATATAGCGGCTGGAAGGTAGCGCAGGCAGCGAGCGCCGCGTATCACTTCATGCCACGTCTGCACAATGCTAAAACCACTGTTGCGTAGAATGCAAGGCAGAAATACCGGCATCTTGTGCCTGCCGTAACCAGCGGTCGGATACTGGATGTGAATGATATCCGGGCTAAATTGCCGAACTGCGGCCAAAATATGGTTCAAGTCCCGCCATCGCCAGGAACCGGCGTTTTTATAGACCTGAATTCCGTGGCAATCGTTTGTTCCTGCGCTGGTAAGGACTCCAATCTCAAGTTCCGGCATAGCGGAGAGTTCAGAGGCAACAATGTAAGTGTAGTCACCAACGCCGCATTTGATTGGCGGGAAGGAACCGGATACTAAAAGTATTTTTATCCTGTTGCGCATTCAGTATTTCTAACTGCATTTCCGCAGTACAAGCCAAGCAAAGGTAAAGTTTTTACCCATCCACGAAACCAAAGGCTTTTCGGCGTCAAATGATAGATCTCCAACCGGTTGCAGCCCGACTTTTTCAGCATCATCGATAAACTCCACAACATCATCTTTCGAGAAAATCTTCCAATCCATACCGTATGCACTGATTCCGGCAGTGTCTATCTTTTCCGGCCAATAATCCAGTGAGGCAATGAAATATCCGCCATTACGGATTATTCTCCCAAGTTCTGCAAGTAGTTGTTTGCTGTTAAAACCATGCTCTATAACAGAGATAGCTGTAACAGCAGCAAAGCTTTCATTGCCGAAAGGGGTTCGATAGCAATCTGCAGCCAGGTAATTAATAGTTCTGTTATAAGGCATAGAGCCGATGTCGTCGTTGAGATCAATGCCGGTAAGGCTAGAAAAACCCAGTCTGTTGAGGATTGGCAGCATCTCCGAGCGATAGGCGCCGATATCCAGAACAGGATCAGTCAAGACTAACTGGTCTCTGATGAAGTCCACAGATTTAAGGACGTCCCAGCTTTTTTTGAAATCACCAATGTTTATGCCCTGCATAATTCCATATTTGCGGAGAATGCCGGTAAGCCAACAGTTGGTAAAGTCAAGCCCACGGGCACGCATCTCGGAGCGGGCTTTGCGGATGTCCGAGTCGGTTTGCAAGATTTGTAATGACATGGCTTTCCTTCGTATACTATAGGTTGTATCGTAGTTTGTTTAATATCCGGCAGATCATCTTCCACATTTTCCTTATAGCGCGCCTGAAAAACTCCTGCGGCGGCAAAATGTATATATAAGCCAGATTCCCGGTAATAGAATATACCGGGTTCCACTTGTCACATGCCTGCTGCGCTTTTTTTAGGAGTTCTCTGAACCGTTCTCTGGGAATCATATGTTGGTTGGTGTAGAGCAGGTCCTGATTGTGGATGTTCCCGAAATCCAGCCTCCGCCAGTCCATATCTTCCGAAACCAGCCCTCTCTCCTTGCAGATGTTCCAGAGTTCTGTACCTGGCAACGGCGTGGTTGCGCTTACATTAACATGACTCATGCGATTGTTTACGATAAAGGCGATTGTCTCCTCGATCTCGTCCTCGCTCTCGTCGATGCAGCCGATCATGAATTGTCCACCGACTCCAATACCATATTGATTTGTCAGAGTAGCCGCCCTCAGGTTCTGGGCAAGCGTTGCCGAACCGCGCTTCAGAAACTTCAAGACCCTTTCCGAGCCGGACTCAAATCCATAAGCTATCTGTACGACATTGATTGACTTAAGCAATTCCAGTGTTTCTTCGCTGATCATTCCCACGTGACCGTTAACATTGATGGATATTCCCTTTTGCAGTCCTTTTTCCAAAATCATCCGGACAATTTCACGCAGGCGTTTTCGATCGCCAATAAACAGATCGTCTATTATGTTGATGGCATCCAGAAAAGGGTATGATCGGCGCAGGTTTTCCAGTTCCTCCACGACACGTTCTGCCGAATGATAGCGACACTTTCCCCACTGTACACGTGCTTGGCAGAAACGGCAATTACATGGACATCCGCGCGAAGTAAGCAAGATGAACCCCCGGAAATTCCCCTTCATCATCATGAAATGTTTTCTTGCTGTGTACCATTTCATATTCAAAATCGAGAGGTCGGGTGGGGGAATCGTGTCGAGGCTGGCAATATAGGTTCGGGGCGGAGTAACAGAAATCTCTTTTGTTTGCGTATGATAACAGATGCCGGGTATCCGGGCCAGAAGATCACGGGTGACAGTCTTATTATCCCGGTAAACCTTGTATAGCTCTGCAACCGTTTCTTCGCCTTCGCCAATTATTCCGGCATCTGCCTCTATTGGTAGAGTATGAGGAAGAGAAGTAATGTGCGGACCGCCCAACCATATCGGCAGTTCCGGAGCCGCCTGCTTTAAAAGTCTACAGAATTCCTGAATGTCATGAAATCCTACGGTATAGGTAGTAAAACCGATAATGTCTGGCTTTGTAACAAGAAGATGCTGAATTGCATTTGTCTTGTCATCCCCCATAATCAGTTCTAGCAACGAGATCTCAACATCGTGAAAATGTTTTTTCAGATAAGCCGACAGGTAACAAAAGCCTATTGGAGGGTAAATATCTATCCGTATGTTTACAAACGTTATCTTCATATATTCCTACGAAAGCTTTGTCTCAGGATTTCTCCATTTTTTATACCGGTATTCGATATATTTGAAAAACACCTTTAGCGCCATTATCGGCAGGGTAAACGGAAAAAACCTCGCTGTAAAGCGAAGGTAATTCCTGAACAGGAATGAGGCGGCGGTTGAACTGCCGGATGTGTCGTACATGGCAGTGCTGACGCCTACCTTATGGTGCACGATACTCTTTTCAGCATATGCAAGGGTATAACGTCCTCTACCGCGCATGGCCCAGTCCGGTTCCTCGAAGTAGAGAAAATAATCCTCACACATCAGACCGATATTGCGGATAAAGGCGACTGAAACCAGCATTGAGGCTCCGACCAGGTAGTCCAGTTTTGCCTCGATGTCATCCTCTGTCATTCCCAAATACGGGTATCTCTCCCGCTCGACTATCCCGGCAAAACAAGCCAGCCAGGGTTTTATGGTAGCCCCACCCAGAGCCCAGATCATAGTGGGATCATTGTACAGCAACACAGTGGAACCGCACATTCCGGCACCGGGGCGTAACTCCATGCGTTGTACCATAAACGATATGGCATCGGGTCGAACCACCGTGTCATTGTTGAGTAGCCAGGCAAAGTCGAAATCATTTCGAGCCAAAGCATAGCGCAGTCCGACGTTATTACCCCCGGCAAAGCCGAGGTTGGCTCCTGTTTCAATCAGTACGAGATCTGATTCGTCAGATGTGTCACCCCCTCTTTCCGCCGCTGATCGGTCGTACCTTACATACCCGACAGGTTTTGATACAGGTGGAAAAGATAGCCCCCGCAACTGATGCGTTACCGGAACATTTATATTAAGCCTTCCCTCAGCCCATGCCGTAATTTTATCAATGGAACCGTCACCGGATGCGTTATCGCAGACAATCACCCTGAAGTGCGGGTAATCAAGGCGAAAGACACTCTCCAGACACTCAATCGTATCGCCCCAACCGTTCCAGTTAAGTATGAGGATATATACCCGTTTCAAACTCATGGTTTCCGCTTGTTCCATTCATCAAGAAGGTTACGTTTTAAACTATCATAACGCACAGCAATAGAGATCGG
>CAJBRY010000048.1 GCA_903958085.1 uncultured Geobacteraceae bacterium | reverse complement strand
CGAATAGCGACGCCACTGCGACACCAAATCACTTCGGTGGGCAATGCATCCGGACTGGAGCTTTGAGGAGTTTGTTCGCTGTCGACTGCGTCCATATCAAGTTCCGTGCTACCATCTGGGCGTTCATCAGAAATAATACTTTCCAACTTGCTTTCCCACGCAATCATCGCCGCCTGTTTTTCTTTGTCGTACTTGTTTTTATTGTATGTACGAATCTCGCCCTTCTTCAAGTGGGCCAGGATTGCATCCACTACTTCATCAGTATAACCGATCTCTGAGATCATGGTTGCACAGGTACGTCGCAGATCATGGGGAGTAAACTTTTCAATCGTCAGCTTCTTCTCCTCAGCCACTATAAATGGTTTTTTATGTTTTGACTTGGTTGTCGATAGTTGCGCGGGTTTCTGTTTGGTGACATGGGTTGCAAGGTTTCTTCGCAAGGCATAGGAAACAGCGCGAACCGTAATAGGAGTAGGAATGGTATTCCCCAGTTTGTCTTTCTTGGGCACTGGGGAGGGGAAAATGAAATTCTTTGCGCCATCAATCAATTGTAGCACTTTTTCTGTCAAATAGATTCTCTGCTTACGAGGTATCTGCTTTGTTATGACGGTTTCCTTCGGAGTAAACTCCCACCACTTCCCGTCAATTTCACTCCTGTGCATGGTACAGACCTCTTCTGGTCTCTGACCTGTCAGAAGAATCATTTTCAGGATACTGCGAATTTCCAGTGAGATTGCGCACTGATCTATACCGGCCATGAATGACTTGACTTCAGCCTCCGTCAGATTTCGTTCTTTCGCGACAGGAATAGGCAGTTCTTCGCCCTTCTCAAAGGCATAGCAGGGTGTGACGTCAATGATTTCCTGTTTGACGGCAAAACGGAACATACGACGAATAATCTTGAAGGTGTTTGTGGTTATGCCATCACCACGGCTCCGGATGCCCTCGATCAAATTGAGGACATCACGGCGGGTGATATCCTTAGCCTTCCTATCACCCCATACTGGAATTACGTCTTTGCGCAGGATACGCTCATCCTCCTGCCATGAAGACTTGTTCTTCTTGGCATGCTTGGTCAGGTACTCGTCAACCAGCTTCGATACAGAAAGTGATTTCAGATGCTCTGATTCGGTTTTTATTCGCTTTGAAGACTCATTCAGCTTCTCTTGCACAGGGTCATGACCATCTGAGCGACCAGCCTTAAGGGCGGTGACCTTGCCATGTTCAATAACAAATTGTGCCCGAGCCACCGCAAGCGTAATTCCATTAGGATGTTCTTTATCCTTGTACTCCCCAAGATTAAGGAACTTCCGTTTGCCATCTATTCTATAAAGGTAGAAAAAAATCTTTGTGCCTGACGGAAGCACACGAACGCCAAACCCACCCTTTTCACGCCTGGTGTATTCACTTTCTTTGGGTTTAAGGTTTTTTATGGTAGTATCATCCAACTGTGCAGCCACGTTTGGCCTCCGTAAGCAGGTCTTGTTTCTGTTGCCCTTTTGTTGCCGTTTTTGAGTGAGATGTCAAGAAAATGATGGAGACAGCATGAGACACTTGAGAAAGGTAATTAGAGAAATAAATAATAATATCAGCGTTATACAGCTACTCAGCCAGTATCATGCTGTATCAGTAAATTCAACTAATAACATCTTCGGGAGCAGGGAGTCGACTGTTCGAATCAGTTCATCCCGACCATAAAAATCAAGCACTTACAGATAATTCTGCAGGTGCTTTTTTGTTAAAGCCTTGGCGTGTAACCGCTGGTATAACCTCCATAGGCCTCGCTACCCCTTATCATCACCATCAACAAAAACACCCTATTCCAAGATCGGCCACACCATCATCCAAACCCACCTCGCTGAACCGTCGTACCATCACTACCCATACAGAAAAAATGACTTCGGTGGAATCGGTGATGCGGGACATATGGCTGGCGGGGTGCTGAAAGTGGGTTTGTAGTGTTGCGAGTCAAAAAGAAGGGTTTGGAAACGGGAAAAGAGCCAATTAATTGGCTGAAATACTAAGAATCCAACACTTCTCGTATCTTGCCCATCAAAATTGTTGGATTTACCGGCTTTTCAGCTTTTGCTTGATGTTCTTATTCTTTTTCAAGCCATTTTAAAGCTATGCATCCTTTTGATGTTGTATGCCATGCAGGCAAGATTCCATTCTCCCGATACCGATTCTTTGCTACGGAGCATGAAACAACTGAATCCCATCACCGCCTTGATTACGCCAAAGACTGGCCCTGAGGTTACCTTACGAAGTGCGTATATATGGGCAGCCTCTATCAGCTTCAAGTCATTATCAACAGCAGTCTGGGCATTGTAGGCCGGCATATGATGCTTTCAAAGAACGCAGGTCGAGCTGTTCCGCAATCTCGACGACAAGGCGGGCCAGATGCCCTTCGGGCAACCAGTCCTGCACTGATGGTGGCAGGAGAAACAGTGTCTCTCGATCCACCTCTAAAAACTTGGGTTCCATGCACGCCTCCGACATCTAACCAACTGATATTGCGAGAGAAAAGCACACAAAAAGCAGTAAAAATACAAATTATAATCAACAATTATATCAACAATATTAGACTGTTATATGCATTGAACAGAGTCTGTCATGCTAGGGGGAAAAGCCCGACAGAGTCCTAGCCAGTTCCGCATGAAAGTATTCTTTTAACGAAGCAGGTTTGCCTTTTTAAGATGAATTTGCGGCATCTCTCCAACGGCGCAATACGTTGATGTTGACACCAAGATTACGAGATGCTTCTGAAAGTTCATATCCTTGCTCTGTTATCAACTTGACAGCTGAATCTTTGAATTCCTGTGTGTTCTTTCTTCTGATAGTTGACATGAACACCTCAGATGAGTGGTACTAAAACCCAATCTTAAAAATGTGCCCTTATATTTCTTACCACGTCAACCTCCTGTGTGATGGCAACTTAATAACACTTTATGGTGTTCACTTTTCTCAGCTTAACACATATATTTCATTCCAAATTAAATTGACTGAATCTCTTATCTAGTGGTAATGTCACCGCCTGTAAGGCTAGTTTATAGCTTCAATATTTTAAGCGGAGGGCTAAAACAATGATCTACGATACTCTTGACAATTTTAAGTTTTATTCAGGTCTTCACCCTTCCTTTTCTGATATTCAGCTGTATTTAGAGAAGACTGACCTGTCGAGACTTGACAATGGTAGACATTCGGTTAATGAATCTGGTGCATATGCATCAGTTAATGAATATATGACTAAAACTCTCGATGAATGCTTTATAGAATGCCATCAAAAATATATCGACATTCAGATTATTGTTTATGGGGATGAAAAGATTGGGGTTGCAAGCACAAAGCATTGTATTGGGCAACCTTATGACCAGGACAAGGATTTACAAAAACTCTCCGGTGATGTTGATTTCATCAAACTTATTCCTGGAATGTTTATGGTGTTTTTTCCACATGATGCTCACGAACCCAATGTTATAAGCGGAGTTGAGCCGGTTAGGGTAAAAAAGATTGTATTCAAAGTTCCGGTGAAATTATGAGTGAACCAATACATAATTATATTCAGTCGCTTTGCTGTATCTTACTAAGTAATAGGTTTAGTCTCTTATGAAAAATGACGAGATGATTTTTGCTCCAAGAATTCTTGAAAGTATGACTGAAGGTGTAATCACTATTGACCTTTCTGGGCGTATTGTTACGTTCAATCGTGCTGCCTCTGAAATCACCGGCATAGAACCTTTTAATGCTCTTAAAAAAACATTTGCCGAACTCTTTCTATTAGATGAAGAAAATGATGACTTCAATCAAACGGTCTTGGATGCCATTTATGAATCAGCGATCAGTCATAATCGCGTAGTTCCGTACTTCAGAGATGCTAGACGTCTAATGCTCTCTCTGACTACAACTTTTCTTAAGTCTGGTGATGACGACAGTAAAAAACTCGGAATGATTGTTGTTTTTAACGACATTAGTGATCTTCTCGCTTTGAAGGAGTCAGAAGACAGACTAACAATGGAACTGCAGGCCAAGCACAGGGAACTATTGTTGATGGAGGAGATTGCGTCAAAGAACCGGCTACTTGAACGTGAGCGCGCCTTAGCCAGAAAGGTTCAACAAAATATTCTCCCGCTGAGGTTATCAATAGACGGTTTTGATATGGCAACTTATTACCAACCTTCCAACGATATCGGTGGGGATTTTTATGATGCTTTTGACACAGGAACTCACGTTCATTTTTTGATTGGAGACATTTCCGGACACAGTACTTCTTCTGCTCTTGTAATGGCTGTATGCAAAGGAACCTTCCTGACGCTGGGACAGAGCATGAACAACCCTCCAGACATTATCTCTGCAGCGAACCGCATGTTATGTGACATGCTAATGGAAAGTGGGATGTTTCTTACTTTGGTTCATGCGGTATATGAAAAACAAACCGGAGTTACTGAGCTTGTCTCGGCAGGTCATAATCAAGTCTATCTACTGAAAGACAATGAGGTGTTGGCCATTGACTCAACTGGACCAGTTTTAGGTTGGGATCCAGATGATAGTTGGGAAACCGTCAGGATCAAACTGGAGTTGGGTTCACAACTTTTTCTATATACAGACGGATTAGTAGAAGCAAAAAACCCTATTGGGGAAGAGTATGAAGAACGACTGCACGATGCGCTAAATCAGCAGCATGGTTCATCGGAGGAGTTGGTTCGGTTCATACTAAAGGATCTGACAGCTTTCAGCGGTTCCATACTAGATGATGACCTGACACTCTTTGCAATAAAAAGGACAAAGTAATTTAGTTTGTACATATATTACAATTTATTAGCAAGACTGCCGCAAGGTAAAACTGCAATGTAATTCAGACAAACGGGCTTGATAACTCATATGTTCTACCTGAGCTGCAGCAAGTCGCAGTTCTATACCATCCATGTCAATATCTTCAATAGAATCCAGACTTGGACTCGCCTTATAATCAGGCAGTGTCAAAGGTCGCCCTTCATGTGAAATTGTAATCAATCCTTTGTTCTTACGCAGTATTGCCTTAATGTTGACCGGACTGCCTTCAGGTAAAGTCCGTTGGAGGAAAGTTATAATTTCCTGACTGGCGTTTGCTAGTGAAATCACTTCCGGGATGCGCCAACGAGCTAATGTTGCCTGCTCAAGCAGCCAATCAAGAAGCTCAAGTTCCACTTGTTTAATATTGAGAACTCCTCGTATAATCCACGCACGTGTTGCACTGAAATCATCCTGTTGATCAGAATTAACAGTTTTAGTAAAGTGTCCAACTACTAACACCAATATAAGCAATGCCATAATAATGCTGACAAACGGCCATAGGATTGTCCAGCCATCACGATTATCAATAATCAATGCAGAGTTTTTCGCAATGTTGTGCTCCACATTAGTAACATTCGCCGTTGGCCATACGGCAAAAATATTCCAGCCGGCAAAAAGAAAATAGAAGAGTCCATACAAGGACGCAAGACGTCTAGTAGGTAATCCAGACATCTGCACAAGTGTCCATCTTAGTACTCCGAGTGTTATCAGTAAACCTGCTCCAATAATAAGCGGGCTGATATATTTTGTCCAGTGCGCTCCCCACAAAAAATCCATTTTTAACCAAGGTGCATTTAGAAAAGTAGCAATCGGTGTCAGTAATTCCCCACCATTCTCCCAAAGTCTGGAACTCAAGTACGCAAGATGAGTCAGTAACAATAGAGGAACCATGGGCAAAGAACCAATGGTCAAAAGCCTATGTTGCTGATTGTTCGGGAAAGAGCGTGCAGCGAGAGTTGATATCATTTTAAACAGAACAAAACTAATTGCAAATGCTACGGCCAATAACATCGTTTTCATGAAGTAAGGATGAGCCAAATGATCAATCCAAGCCTCAAATGGTAGTCGACCGCTTTTCATTGTATTTAGAAAGCTCAGAAGACCAGCTAAAAATACAATAAGCCAGGCAGTGGCTTCAGTCATAGTAGAAGTTATAGACAAATCTTTAGACGGGGCTTCAAAAGCGACATGTAATGAATCATTGGCACAGCGCTTAACGCAAGTTCCACATGATTTGCAATTGGCAACGGTGTCCATAGCAAAGGGAGTCATAAGCATCGGGCATCCGGAGTAGTCAGTATCCACAACGACGCAATCTTTAGTTAAACATTCAGCACAGGCTACCTCATTTGCACGGACTTTCAATAGTGACGTCCGAGCATAAACCAGACTAACTCCGCCTAGCGGACAAACATATCGACACCAGGCATGCCCACGAAAAAACAGACCAAAAATTAGGGCACCCGAAAGAATTATAAGTAAAACGATGGATGTACTTCGAGGTGACACAGCAGAGTTTGTAACTTCTTCCATCCATGACAACAGAAAAAAAGTTATAAGAATCAGCCAGACTCCATTCTGTTTAAGGAAATCAGGCACTGGCAACTGCAAACCGGCCGCACGCCTTATCCAGTCACTCAATATGGAAAATGGACAGAGGCTGCACCATACACGGCCAGCAAACAAAAACATAACACATATAGCCGGCCACCAAATAAGCCATACGAGCAAATTAAAAGGATTGTTTTGGTCTGGCGGACCAAACAAAAGACCGACAACAACAGGCAAAAAAAAGCATACTGTAAACAAACGTATCCAGTTTGGAAACAGTCTGCTTTTCAGAATTATGGTATATATTTTCTCAATTCCACCCATTTAATTGACTCAAAATCAGGCTTTCATTATAAATATAGTAATCAAATGCAAGACAAAAGGTATAGTAACAATCCCACCAAGAGT
>CAJBRY010000047.1 GCA_903958085.1 uncultured Geobacteraceae bacterium | reverse complement strand
CTGTTTCGCTTCCTGCCGTGTTTTGTAGGTTCTGTGATAGACGAGCTCATTTTCAGAGTTCCACAAAAACTTTCCATCGGGGCGTTATCGTAACAATTCCCCTTACGACTCATTGATGGTTGCATTTTGAATTGTTCCAATAGTCTCTGATAATCATGAGAGCAGTACTGACTTCCAGTGACCTGCCCCCCAAAACTGGTTCCATAAGTTATGTTAGACTTATAGGAGCCTTTGAAAGGGGAGCAAACATATGGGAAGACAACCTTACAAACCAGAACAAATCATTTCTAAACTCCGCGAAGCAGAAATCCTCCTCAGTAATGGTCAAACAATCCAGACCGCAGCACGCCAGATCGGTGTGACAGAGCAAACCTATTACCGATGGCGCAAAGAATATGGCGGCATGAAGGTTGACCAGGCCAAACGTCTTAAAGATGTTGAGAAAGAGAACGTCCGACTTAGGAAACTGGTCGCCGATCTATCTTTGGATAATGCCATCCTAAAAGAGGTCAGCAGGGGAAACTTCTAAGCCCGGCAAAGCGACGTCGGGCAGTTGTGCATGTAATCAAAGAGTTTCATATCCCGGAACGTCGCGCTTGTAAGGTTCTGGGGCAACCAAGATATACGTAGCGATATTGTTGTCTGCCTTTGTCTGATGAAGAACCTTTGTCAGCAAGGATAGTAGAACTGGCAAGTCAGTTCGGTCGTTACGGCTATCGGCGGATATACGAGAGAATGTCTTTGTATCAAGGTGGCGAGGAAGATTACCGCTCAGGATGTGCTAGATGAACTGTTTGAACTGATAGTTGAAAGGTGGCTGCCTGACTATATCCGTTCAGTTAATGGCCCCGAATTTACGGCAAATGCCGTCAGAGAATGGTTGAGCAATATTGGATAAAAACACTCTTTATCGAACCAGGAAGACCTGGGAGAACGGCTTTATTGAGTCATTTAATGCTAAGCTTCGAGATAAACTTCTTAACGGGGAATATTTACAACTCTTTTGGAAGCAAAAGTCTTGATTGAGAACTGGCGGTACGAGTACAATTACATCCGACCACATAGTTCGCTGGGAGATCGACCTCCAGCACCGCAAGCAATTGAAGCAGTGCGATTCACTGAGTTATTCTTGTCAAAACAGAACAACGAAAGATTAACTAAAAACCTAGTACATTAATCTGGGGCAGGTCATAGTTAATACTGGATTCAGGGTAATGTTCTCACTCTGGGAATATAAACTCACCATATATTTTGATGATAAAAGCATGTTTTCTACTGCCACTCTCACAGATTAACTGTCGAAGGTTGTATTATGGCCATCACAGAAATCGTCAATGATTGCTTCTCCAACGGAAATATAACAATATGGAAGAAACTTTGACCCCAGCAGCAATTTATCGGCAGATTATGAATCATGCTGATGAAACGTTACCGAAACCAGCACGGGATAATCTGGATGTTGTAATAGATGCCAACTGGATATTCCTACATTCTAAACGGTTCAAGGAACATAATCGGCTTAACAGTTACCGCTATATTGGCAAGTGGAAATACAATCCATCTGACCATGCAGAGCTTCTGGAACAGGCGAAGAATCTGCTCCTTCATGTATCAGAGAACAGTTTACCTGTTGTAAAGATAACCAATTTCGGCAATATGCCCAACAGTGAATTGCAGCTTGTGGTGTATTGCTTCCCAGGCATTGCTGAACCTTCCAGCGTTAAGGAAATATTACTAGAGTCTCGCCTGAATGGTTTTTATTGGGGCAGTAACCGTTTTGCAGAGCCTATTGAGAGTAATTTGCTATGAACAATAAACTTCATATTTGCGGAGTTGAAAAACTTGAGGGGTGCTCATCTCTTCAGATAACTCAAATGATAAGGATTACGAATCCAGGAGCAAATATTTCGGTTCCCAGCTGGTTCAAAGGTGAATGTCTCCATCTATCATTCGGTGATGTAATTTCTGCAGCTGACGCGGCAGCATATAATACCAAAGCGCCCGATACAGATGATATCTACAAGGCGTTAAACTTCGCTCGCGGTGCTTGGAGAAATAATAATTCAAGATTGCTTGTGTCATGCGATTACGGTGCATCCCGATCACCCGCACTCGCTTATGTTCTGTTAGCTGATAGACTTGGAGCTGGAAATGAACACAAGGCATTTAATTCAATAATTGATATTCGTCCTGAGGCCGTTCCAAACGACATGGTTGTTCGGCTAGGAGATAAAATACTGGGGCGTAACGGGAAATTGCGTCAGCCCTTAATAGAGTTTTACGATGAGGTTAATAGCTGGTTAGAGAATATATAAATGTTTTCAAATTTG
>CAJBRY010000046.1 GCA_903958085.1 uncultured Geobacteraceae bacterium | reverse complement strand
TTTACCAAGCTGTTTGATGAAATTTCGGCATCGTTTAGTTACCGTTTGGAACTTGATGGTGAGGAACGGGATTTTACTGGTGAAGATTTGCTCTCTCTTTTGCACCACACATCTCCGGAAGTTCGCTTTCGTGCCCTGACTCTGTTTCTTGAACGCCACGGTGAACACGGAATTGTATACAACGCCGTGTTTAATAATATGCTGCTGGATCATGCTCAGGACATGGAGTTGCGCAACTATCAGACGCCGATTCAGGCAACTAATATCGGTAATGAAATTCCAGATGAGGCTGTTGAACATCTGATGAGTGTTACCGAGTCCAATTACGGCCTGGCGCAAGAGTATTTTCGTATTAAGGCAGGAATGCTAAAAATGGATAAACTGCGCAACTGTGATATTTATGCTCCCGTTGCAGTGGTTGAACGTAAATACTCTTTTGATGAAGCTCGGGATGTTGTTGTCGCTTCATACCGCGACTATGATCCCAAATTCGGTAAAATTGTTAAGGCATTTTTTACCGAACGCCGTGTTGATGTACTTCCACGCACAGGAAAATCTGGGGGTGCCTTTGCAATGGGAATATCGCCTCAGCTTCCGCCATTTCTGCTTTTGAATTATACCGGAACCTTGCGGGACTTGGCTACTATTGCGCATGAGGCCGGCCATGGCCTTCATTTTGTGATTTCTCAAAAACAGAATTTGCTGAATTACCATGCACCTCTACCCCTTGCCGAAACTGCATCGGTCTTCGGTGAAATGCTTTTGACTCGTAGAATGCTTGACAATGAGCAAGATCCTGACGTACGACGTTCATTATTATGCGCCAAGATTGAGGACATAATTGCCACTACTTTCCGACAGACGGTGCTGACCCGTTTCGAGTTGCGACTTCATAACGAGCGTAAAACAGGCTTACTTTCAAACGACCGAATTTCAGAAATTTGGCTGGAAGAAAACGGTAAACTGTTTGGTGAATCTGTGGAGATGATTCCAGCGTACCGATGGGGCTGGAGTTATATCAGTCATTTCATACATAGCCGTTTCTATTGTTATTCCTACACATTTGCTGAGCTGCTGGTACTGTCACTTTTCCAAAAATATAGTGAAGAAGGAGATATCTTTAAGCCTGGATATTTGGCACTATTGGAGTCAGGTGGTGCCCTTTCTCCGGCAGATACTGTCAAGTTGGCCGGAATTGACATTAATGATTCAGGGTTCTGGCAGAAAGGCTATGATGTTCTTAAAAGATTGATTGAAGAGTTAAAACTTATATCTTGATTTATAAGAGTTTATTGCAGAAAGGCAAAAATGGCCATCCATGAAAAAGAGCTTCTGGAAGCTTTGAGCAGTTCACGTATCCTTACTTCAATGATAACTCCGGCAGTTCTGATTTCGGCCTGCGGAACGCTAATATTTTCAACGTCTGCACGCCTTGGAAGAATCTTTGACAGGGTAAATGTTATGAAGGGGGAGGTTGAGGCTATAATTACGGGTAAGATTTCATACCCTGAAGAACGGATGGAGCATTTGCGGGATCAGATTGTACTCCAGAGAAGACGGGCAATGCTTATTCAAAAAGCGATGGTTTCTCTTTATACTGCAACTCTGCTCTTTGTGGCATCAAGCCTTGCCATTGCCGTAAATGTTGCATACGGCAGCACAGATCAAGCATGGATTCCAACCCTTATAGCGATCCTTGGTGGTCTTTTTCTTTTCATCGCATCCGCAGTACTACTCTATGAAAGTCGTTTTAATCTCCGCTTTGTCCACCGTTCGATAGATTTTATCGAATTTCTCGAAAAAAAGGCGGAAGAACAGGGCAAATGACCTGTCCCCCACATCAAATTATCCTTTAAGACCGGCCTCTCTTGCGAGAGTCCGCCAGGCTGGCAAACTCCTTTTGATCATACCCTTGTCAAAACAGTAAGCTATTCTGAAGAATCCTGGAGCGCCAAAACCAGCACCAGGAACCAAAAGAATACGATGCTTCTGAGCCATTTTGACAAACTCCACATCATCGACAAGTGGAGATTTAGGAAATAGATAAAAGGCGCCGTCAGGTTTGACCAGTTCAAATCCCATGCTACTCAATTCACTCACCAGCAAATCCCTTTTCGCCTGGTACTCTGCAATATCAACAGATTCGTTCTGAAGCTTGGCTACCAATCGCTGCATCAACGCCGGGGCATTCACAAAACCAAGTACGCGATTGCTGAATACCGCCCCCTCGATAAACTGACTGGCAGTTGCCATACTTGGATTAGCGGCAAGGTAGCCGATACGCTCTCCTGGGAGAGCGAGGTCTTTGCTGTGGGAAGTAACGATAACAGAACTCTCAACCAGAGGGAAAATATTTGGCACTCTTTTACCGTCAAAAGCAATACGAGCATACGGTTCGTCAGAAATGGCATAAATTAGATGACCGGTTCGGTCATGGATTCCCTTTAAAATCACCCCAAGTTTTTTCAGACTTTCTGCCGGATAAATGACCCCAGTCGGATTATTAGGTGAACAGATAATAATTGCGCGAGTTTTAGATGTTATTGCCTTTTCAATTGCGTCAATATCTAACTGAAAAGTATCATGATTAGTCCAAACTTCGACAGGCACCCCGCCATGATTGTCGATATAGAATTTATATTCAACAAAAAATGGAGCAAGGATAATAACCTCTTCACCTGGATTAAGAATTGTCTTTAAGACAACATTCAGCGCGCCACCGGCACCGCAAGTCATGATAATATTTTCAGCAGGGACTGACATTCCGGCATCGTTAGATATTTTTTCAGCTACTGCTGTCCGGGTTTCAATATAACCGGCATTATTCATGTATTTATGCATTTTAGGGAGTGGATTTTTAGCAAGTTCAAGCAGTTCCTTACTGAATGCTTGAGGAGGATCGACATCCGGATTTCCAAGGGTAAAGTCGTAAATATTTTCCGTACCGAACTCCTGTCGCAGACGCTCACCCTCTTCGAACATTTTTCGAATCCAGGACGA
>CAJBRY010000045.1 GCA_903958085.1 uncultured Geobacteraceae bacterium | reverse complement strand
GGGAGCAGATAGATAGATACCAGCATTTATAAGTCCTGATCCATTCTGCACACCCTTTTCAATAAAGCTTTCAACACGGGATTGATCATTTATCTGTACCGCACCGAAACGAGAAACATCATCGACCTTCGCCAAAACCATACCAGCAAGGAGACAACTCTTTAATTGAAGTGAGATGTAATCTGAAAGGACGCAATGACAATAAGAGTCACCATTAAGAACCAGAAGCTGATCACCTGAAAAGTGTTCAGCGGCATTACGTAAAGCACCTCCAGTGCCAAGCGGCTCTTCTTCTACAGAATAAACAAGCTCCATCGTCTTGTAGCTGTTACCCAACTCCTGCTGGATCAACTCAGCCATATAACCAGTACAAAGAACTACTCTTTCTATTCCAGAATCAGACAATTGGTCAAGCAGATGAGTCAAAAAAGGGCGACCGGCAACCAGCGCCATAACCTTAGGACGATCATTAACGACCGAACGCAAACGAGTCCCGAAGCCACCGGCCAATATTGCAGCACACTTTAGCATCACCTAAATATTCTTCCCAGGCATACGCCCCAACAGATTATACCCTTTAATCAGTTCACGTATGCCGTCGTCAAGCGAGCGTTTTGCTTCAAAACCGGCTTCGCGCAGGCGCTGATTTGAAACCACATAGTTACGCTTGTCAGGATCACTACCTACTTCAGAGAAGTGCAGGTAGAATTTCGGAAGATGTTCTTTGATTTTGAGCGCCAGTTCTTCTTTGGAAAGATTGGCATCATCAAGACCTACATTAAATGGCCTTCCTATCATTCCTGCCGAGTTCTGAATGCAATGAATAAAGCAGTCTGCCACATCACGGATATGAACGTAATTACGCTTGAAGTCCTTCTCAAATATTACAAGATATCCATCAAAAAAGGCGGCATAGGTGAAGTGGTTTACCAGCAAGTCCAGACGTGGCCTTGGAGACATACCGAAAACTGTTGCAAGACGGAGAGTTATGGAGTTCCCTGCCGAAAGCACTATATCTTCAGCATCAACTTTTGTACGTCCATAAAGCGAGATCGGGTCCAACGAAGATTCTTCCGTGCAAAACACATCACCTGTTTTTGTTCCGTATCCACTGTTGGTGGTCGGATAGACAATAAGTTGATCTTTGCTACGCAATTTGGTGATCAATGAAATCGCACCCCGGTTAGTCGAAGTCGCCATGTATGGGTCAAGATCACAGGCCGGAGCCCCTACTATTGCTGCTAAAGGAATTATGAAATCAGCTTTTTTTATCAATGGTTTCAGCACAGCCTCATCACGAGCATCTCCTCTAATAAAGTCAAAGTCAGTATTGGCGCATAGATGGTTCAGATTCTGTTCGCCATAGATCAGCGAATCAACTGCGGTTACATGGTAACCCGCATCCAAAAGGTGTTCACAGAGAATTGATCCAAGATAGCCGGCGGCGCCGGTAATCAACACATTTTTTGACATTATTTCTATCTCCTTTTTTCAGGTTCACAAGGAATCAGTCATGCACATATACGCTACTTCATCTTCCAGACGGCAATCTTTTCGTCCGAATAATCCGGATTACCAAAAAATTCTATCATCTCTCCTGCCAGCCTGATACTCATCGGATTTTCATTCAGATTTTTGTTGAAAATTTCTCCAAACGTATCACGGTGTATTATCAGCAGCCATCCTTTGAATCTGGCCCGCAACAGGTTAGGATTTCCCAGGTCAACCATTGTGCGCCAGGATGTTTTGTCGCTCAGTGACTTAGGAATTGCCCCCATTACAGAATCGATTACCCAATCTCCATAAACATAATCTCGGCCGGGTGAAATCGGCGCATAAATATTGTTTGAAGCAAAACCTGCAACAACAGGCAAACGATGAAAATGCTGGTAATAGTAATAGAGATTAAGTTGATCACCTATCAGCACCGGATATTCTATGATTCCTTTTGCAGTTGAAAGGAGCGAAGATTGCAAATAAAATTTTGGTATTGAATCATATCTGAGACTTACACCAGGAGTCAGATCACGTTCCGGGCTCCCCACATCCCATTTTATGGGTTCATACCGATACTGATAGGCTGAGTGATTGGAAAAATTATTGGGAGCTGAATATGTGGTCCATAACGGACTGGTAATTAGATATGGCAACCATAAAATAATTGCGCAAGAAGACAGCAAG
>CAJBRY010000044.1 GCA_903958085.1 uncultured Geobacteraceae bacterium | reverse complement strand
GTCCATAACAAGTTTGCCAAGATTTATGTTATATCCCAATGAATCTAAAAACAATTGGGAAAATTCAATAAACCCATTGTCAACAAATTCCTTCTGCTCGAAAACATTCAAGCATACAGCTCCCAGATCCGGGTACGTGGTAAACAGAAATACATTATATTGTCCGTTAAAATTTTCAATATACTTTTTAACCTGAAGATACGATAAACCGGTTTTATTCCTGAATTTTGGCGAAAAAAAGCCGTAAAGAGAGTTATCATCCAGTCTCTCGTTCAGCAGAAAATTCCTGATAGGCCAGTATTCTCTCCAGTCTGGTCGCGGGTTTTCCCTGTTATCAAGCACCAAATATCCTGATTCAGCATCAGAATATGTTTCTGGCGAATAAACTATTGTATATAATTTTAGATCAGGCATACGTCTAAACAGTAGTACATTTAGGAGAAATCACCTCAAAACGAAGGAATGGCTATGACCTTGTCACCAACTTTTATAGCTTTATGTTGAAACTGATGTTTTTTCCCCTCCTCTGGGAAGTTCCGCAACTCCACCATCCAGGAAGCGTGATACATAAGTTTTGCTACAAGTTCTTGAGACGGCCTTGATTCTGGCGTTCTTGTTAAGACGTAAGTAGGGAAATTTTCCATCGTCATTATCAAGAAGTGATATTCGCTCTCTGATACAAAATCATTTACTGCTTCAACCACACCAAATCCTGCCTGTTGTGCGGGAGAATGGTTAGTATAATCATGCCCAAGAATAAACCCTTCCGGCTTCACTTTGTTCTTAAAAGCGGCCAGATCAGCAGCGACCCCCTCTCTGCTATGCAGTCCATCCAGGTATATCCAGTCAAACTGATTTTCATCGAATCCGGCAGCCGCATCAGTAGAATAGGTTCGGTGGATTACAATACGGCCATTTTTAGTTTCAAGAATAAATGAATTTAAAACTTTTTGAAAACGCACTTCTTGCTCGTCAGTGGGCGGATTTCCATATGAATCGTTCTGATAGTCAATTCTGGATTGATGTTCCCATGGGTCAATCAAATGCAGGCGGCTTGGTGCTGCAATAGTAAATATATGTCTAGAGAAATCACCCTCTGCCACGCCAATTTCCGCAACCTCTCCGCCTTTGGGGAGAAGACTTAGAAGGTCAATTCTGGATAAATTTGATAAAAACATCGTTTACCTTCTTAATGTTTGGGAGGATAGATTCTAATACGTTTAACCAGTTGGTCACTACTCATGCAACATTTCAGTAAGCAAATTGAAATAGTGTTGATATGCTTCAGGATTGCTATGAAACAAGCGGTTTAAAATTGGGACTTCGTGCCCATTATTTTCAAGAGATTTTGCGATTTCCATAATCTTAAGGCCATGATAATGCACAATTACTGCATCAGGGTTTATTCCGAAATATGGCCGCCAATTATAATTCCACTCAAGTTCCGTGAATCTGTTTTTGTAAAAATTATTTACCACTCCCTGATCAAAATCACCGAATTTCGACAAATCCCCCATACTTCTTATAAATTCCATAAGAACTTCATGTGACTCCGTAAACTCGGCAGTATTGATAAACATTACGCCGGTATTAAAATAAGGCCGTTCCGGGCGACTGTTGAATTCCGGTGCAATTGCAAAGAACTTCGGGATGTTTGCATAAACAATATCCTTGATAAAAATAACGTCGCAATCCGTATAAAGTACTACTTCATCTGTAATTGAGAGATCTCCTAATAATAGAGGTATATCCAACCTTAAATATGCTCCCATCGCGGTATGCTTGTTAACTTTATCGTTTTCGCATGATTGAATCAAATCAGCCAAGCTCGATTTATGGTAGACAACTGTTACTCCTTTGGCTTCCAACCACTCCGTTAATTCATCAGCTTCACCATCATAAATGAAATAGCTTTGCAGGGTGGTATTCTTAACCGCTGAGTTGACCATAGCCTTGATGTGGTCAATATAGTGCAAATACTGACCTACCGGGTCTTTATATAGTGCAAAGAAATGTTTCATTGGGGTCTCCTGGAAGAAAAATCACTTCCTGTCAAAAAATACTTTCTTTCTGATTTCTGAAAAACCTGCCAGATATTCCGGATAGCCCACTTCATTGTGTGCCAGTTTGAGCGCATCGCTGATAACCGCTTCATCCTTAAACCGATTGGTTCCCAAGGCAGACCAGGCTAGTTTGAACGTATTATATGGTTGTATGACCCATTTCCCGGTTTTAAGCATAAGAGATGCGATTCTTTCTATGAGAAAAACCTTTCTCGGCACTCCACCTGTATATGTTGTCCCTGCGTTTAGGCTTTTTGCCAAATCTGTGGCATTTAACTCGCAGATTGCAAATATTTTTTCACATATTCCCAGCCATTCGCTCCAGAATTCTTTATTCGCAACAATAAAGTTGCTGAACACAATATGGCGTGAGTCCATAATCAAAGCATCAAGGTTTATTTCAATTCCTATAGAGTTAAACAACTCCTGCGATAATCCTTTAAAACCTGGATCAAACACGTCATTCTGCTCAAACACATTCAGAAAAAATGCTCCCATATCGGGCTGCGGGCTGAATGTGTAAATATCTGCCGAACCATCTCCCATATACGAAACCACATCGGCATGTGAGAGTCCCGTTTTGCTTCTGAATTTTGGCGAAAAGAATCCATAATGCGAATTTTTCTGCAACTCCGTTTTCAGCAGATAGTTTCGAATGGGCCAGTACTCGCGCCAGTCAGAACGTTCATTATTCAAATGGTCAAGCATTGCAAAACCAGGTTCAATCTGTTTTAATGTGCCTTGCGAATAAACTATAGTGTAAAGGTGAACTCCGCGTTTAATTTTTGGAATCTGCTCTGAAACAACATAAGAAGCTGCTTGCAGTTGAGTATGTTTTTCGAAGACACATGCCAGCTCTTCCTCATAACCTTTCACAAATGCAGCCATATCAAACACCTGTGAGTCATGCCTGCATTTTTCCATTCGCTGCCTGATGTCCGCTCGACATTTATTATTTTTGGCAAACCAGACCGCTTTTTCTTCGTAATCGCTCAAAGTTTCCGTTATCAGTTCAGGAAATCCGAGATTAGTCAGCAGACTCCCTGCCATACGCGAAGCAAAGCTGCGCCCCGACAGTGTCAACACAGGAAGCCCCATGAACAGAGCATCATTTGCGGTTGTTCCACCGTTGAACGGGAATGTATCAAGAAATAGATCGGCAAGTTGATAACGCGATAGATAGGCAGACGGCACAACCCGTGGGGCAAAGATTAGCCTATCTTTCCTTATGCCATGTTTTTTAGCAGCTTTTATAAGGTTTTCCTGTGCCCATTCGTTATCAGCCAATAACCAGAATACGCTTTTTGGAACTTTCTTAAGTATACGCATCCACGCTGCAAACATTTCAGGGGTGTATTTGTAATTGTTGTTGAATGAGCAGAAAACAAACGCATCTTCCGGCAGAAAATACTCGGCACGCGAAGGCATTGGAGCAACTTCCCGCTTGCTGTCGCTAACCTGAAAACAGCTTGGCATATAAAGCGGCTTTTCTGTGAAGTGTTTTGCTGTTTCGGCCGGGATCAGGTAGCGATCGGCAACCACATAATCTATCCATGGCAATCCCGTAGGACCAGGAAAACCAAGGTAAGTTATCTGCATGGGGGCCGGACGATACGACAATATCAGCGGTCTGGCACCAGACGTTAATCCCTGTAGATCAACAATGATGTCAATTTCTTGCGCACGTATAGCTTCAGCAGCCTGTTTGTCGTCCAGTTGGCCTATTCGGATAAAGTGATCCATCCCAGAGATGACTCGCTGGCGAAATGCTGTACCGTCCTCTCGACTCCAGCAAAAGCCGTAGACTTCGAAACGCTCACGGTCATGACGTTCAAACAGTTCAACTGTTAACAATGAGACGGCATGCATCGACAGGTCAGACGAAAGATAACCTATCCTGAGTTTTTCGTGTCCGTAACCACCTTTTTGAGCCAGAATATCAGTCGTCGTATGAGGATATTTGTGTTCCACAAAACGCTGGGCAACTGAAAGCTGAAGATCCGGAGCGTCAGAAACAGCAAGCATTGCGAGCGGAGAGGTGTACTTGATCATGTCAAGTTTATTTGTACCTTTAGGTGGGCTGTAAATCGGCCATTGACAAACCTTCTGTGTCAGATGCACAAGATGAATGAGAACAT
>CAJBRY010000043.1 GCA_903958085.1 uncultured Geobacteraceae bacterium | reverse complement strand
TGCAAGCTATAAAAGAAAGATACGTAACGAGCTTTATGTACATATCGAAACCACCAGCTATTGTAATGCAAAATGCACTATGTGTCCTCACGCTATTATGCCAAGAAAAAACAGACACATGGATGACGATACATTCAACAAAATACTATCACAATTGAAGGAGTTGCCTGTAAAATATGTAATGCTAAGCCTTATGGGCGAACCTTTGCTTGATTCTCATATTGTCGATAAAATTGCAAAAATCTCTTCACTTGGTTATCGAACAAGGATTACTACCAACGCCTCAATGCTTACGAAAGAATTAGGGGCAAAATTGCTTTCATCGGGGTTGAGTGAGATTTTCGTAAGTTTCAATGGAGGTAAAAAGCAGACACACAATGAAATGATGAACTTTCCAATGCCCATGTATGAGGTATGCAGACAGAATCTGATTGATTTTTCAATCCTCAACAACGGTCGTATCCTGATGCATCTGAATTGTCTTGTTGATGACAAAGAATCTTTTAATAACTATGAGTTTAGTGAATATTGGCAATCACATGGCTTTCTGGTTGATATTTCCAGTCCTGCTGCGTGGCATAAAGCACTTAAGAGTAATGGGCGCGATTTTTATTATCCGTGCCAATTGTTGTTCTCGCAAATCTTCATAGATTGTGATGGTAACGCCATAGCTTGCTGCAGAGATTATAAATCAAGAATACAATTTGGTAATGTCAACAATGAAGATCTTTATTCTATTTGGCATGGAAAAAAAATCTCTGAATTCAGGAAATCTCACTTGAAGGGTTATGCTGCTAAAACTGGTATTTGCACAGAGTGTGAATTAGCAAAAAATTTCAATTTGTTTTAGTATTAGGGGTATCTTTTTGAATGAAAATTTAAAAATTCATTTTATTGTGGATATGGATGAACAATCCTCAAACTTTGCTCCTCACCTTGGGGTAGGTTATCTCTCTGCATTTCTCAAACAAAAGATACCAGGAATCAAAATCAGTCTTAGCTTAATGTCAGATGATTTACTTAAAGATATCAACACCATAAATCCGGATATTGTGGGATTCAGTTGCACTTCCAGATATTTCCTCCAATTTTCAAGCCTTGCGCAAGAGATCTCCGCTCAGTTCAGCATTCCGATTATATGGGGTGGCGTACATATAAGCATAGCGCCACATGAATTACCGGTTGCAGCAAGTATTGGGGTGCTGGGTGAAGGTGAATTGACTGTTTTTGAACTGCTGGAAAATTTCAACGGTAGTGGATTTGAAAATATCCATTCAATCCAGGGCATTGTATTTCGCAATGTCGGCAAACTTATTGTAAATGAGAAGCGCCCTTATATTGAAAACCTTGATCATGTGCCAAAACCTGATCTGGACTTGCTTCGCGTTGCGTGGAATCGGCGCAATCGCGCCGTAATGACGACATCAAGAGGATGTCCATACAAGTGTCGTGTTTGTGCATCTTCTACATTTTGGGACAGGACTCGCTTGTTTTCTGCAGAATATGTGGTCAGTGAGATGAGATCGCTGGTTGAAAAGTATGACGTCCGCGAAATTCTCTTATTTGATGATTTTTTTGCAATTAATAAACAAAGGGTTGCCAAGATAATTGAACTAAAACGAACAGTACCGAACCTGGCCAAAATCAGATTTGAATGTCTCTCACGCGTAGATAGTTTCAGTGAGGAGATGGCTCAACTGTTGAAAGAGCTTGGTGTGTATCGGATTTCATTTGGAATCGAGTCAGGTTGTCAGAAAACGCTTGATTACCTTAAAAACAAGAAAGTAAAGCTATCTCAGGTAGTTGATGCAGTTAGTTTGGCAAAGCGCTATGGTTTTCAATGTGTTGGTTCTTTTGTAATTGGCTCTCCGTATGAAACTGAAGTCGATATCAGAGAAACTTTTGATTTCATAAACAGACTTAAATTGACTTCAGCTCAAATAACAATAGCAACACCGTTTCCCGGTACTGAAATGTGGGAAGACGGAAAAAAAATCGGCAAGGTACGAGACA
Organism: uncultured Geobacteraceae bacterium; assembly: GCA_903958085.1. Taxonomy (GTDB): domain Bacteria; phylum Desulfobacterota; class Desulfuromonadia; order Geobacterales; family Pseudopelobacteraceae; genus JACRCG01. Next base: position 4,799 of record CAJBRY010000043.1, on the reverse strand, counting down.
ATCAATGGTCTGACGAATATTATGTTCTTTTTGGATTTGACGCAGATTTGAATTTCAGAGAGTTATTAAAGGGCAAGTCATTGCTGACACAGATAGAACCGGAAATCTTCTTAAGTTTGCTTGAAGAGGCAAAAAATATCCTGCTCAAAGTAAATATATCCTACAAACAGAAACTAAGAAAAATAGTTAGAAATTTAATTATAAATACCGGAATGGGATTTGTACTAAGCAGTAAGAAACACTCCACGTAGAACATATTTGATTAAAGCCCCCTCTGTCATGAAGACAGAGGGGGCTTTGTCAAAGACAGCTCTCGTTAGAACGGATTCCCACCATTTATAGTAATAGTTTTTTGAAAAATAAGTGACGAGTTTGTTGGGTCGGTATCAGCAAGGAAAACTGTGGCCGCCAAACGGCCACTGGTGCCAGAAATTGCAGTCCCAACAATTTTACCATGTCCATCAATCCAGGCGGCGCCGGGGACAAGTGATATAACACCAGAAGTGGCAGATGGGAGATCAAAACTGAATTCACCGTTTGCGTCAGTACTGCTATTAAATGGCGCACCGCCCGCGTAACGACATTGGAGAGGCTGATTTGCCAAAGGAGTGCCATCATTTTTAATGAGTGTTATTGTAACTCGTTGGGCACCACCATAAACGCTGCTTACAAAAATGTCTGTACGAATGGTCTCGGATCCAGAATTTTCACCAATACCGAATTCTGGAATATATGCTGTACCAGCAAAAGCAGGCACTGCTAGCACTATAGACAACAAGATAAACGTTAAAAATGCTTTCATAAATTTCATCCATTGTTGATAGTTTTTTGGTTTCCCAGCGCCAGGTTGTTTGTGTATACCATGTAATGTGAATTTGCAAAATGAAATTTGTAAAATGAATGTAGGTAACTTAATTGTGACTAAAAATTACAAGCAAGATTTTTCGATAAAATGCCCGGTATGCACCACTGAATCCTTCTCTGCCTGGGGAAGAGTCGATATATATAATATCGAACGTTGCCAAGGCTGCGGACTGGGGATCACTTCACCGTTTCCGGAACAGAAACAACTGGTTGCTATAAACCAGGAGACATACCTGCTTGAACAGCGTATCACAACATACCGTTCCCGATACGAGTACTTCAAGAAACGCTACCAGAGGCAGTTGCACGATATCAAATCATTCAAGCCAAGCGGAAAACTGCTTGATATCGGCTGCAATATAGGCGTGTTTCTGAGTGAAGCCCGTGCTGCCAGCTTTGAGACGACAGGAATTGAGTTGAACAGGGAGTGCGCCGAATATGCGCAGTCACATTTCAATCTGAGTGTCCATTCCGACTACCTTGACAACATTGCTTTTGAGGCCGATTCATTCGATGTTGTTACCATGTATGACGTGCTTGAACATATCCCTGATCTACATAGCATGCTTGCCGAAATACGCAGGGTACTTAAACCTGGTGGCCTGCTGGTAGTACAGTCTCCGAATCTCGACAGCCTTATGGCCGATCTGTCAAAATCTGCTTGGGGATGGCTTAGCCCACCGGATCATCTGTATCACTTCACCCCCGGAGCGCTCTCGTCACTGCTTGTCCAGACAGGATATGATGTTCAGCTTGTAAAAACCTGGGAACCGGCGGATGATTTTTGCGCTGACGTTATGCAAGCAAAACTAGGAAACTCTTTACTAGCAAGAATTACACGTAAACTTATACGTCTTTCCGGCCTCGCATTGGCACTGGTAACCGTGGTTCAAAAAAACTGGTGGACTAGACAAAAAGGGGCTTTGGTTGAAGTCTATGCAGTAAAAGCAACGATTTCTTGCACATTGAGCAGCAGTACTACTGATAAAGGCCGTTCAAATGATCTGTAATATCTGCTCATCTAGCGATTCGAGTCCATTTCTGAAAAGCGGAACGCACGAACTGGTGAAATGCTCCGAGTGCGGTCTTGTTCGTACCGAGACATTCCGGCAGGGTGAGACGTCATACACCGGAGATCAATATTTCACCCTTAAAAACCAGTACGTTCGGCAATGGGATGATTTTGTCGCTATGTTCAGTTCTCTCACTGCAAAAATTGCCGGTTATAAACCGCCACCTGCTCGCCTTTTGGACGTGGGAACAGGGATTGGGGCTTTGCTGGCTGCCGCTCGTGAGGCAGGATACGAAGTCCATGGGGTGGAAATTTCTCCTTGGGCGGCAGCTTTTGCTTGTGAAGAAAAACAACTGGATGTTATCGCCGGGACAGTTGCCGGAGCTTGCTTGAAGTCTGGGGAGTACGATGTGATTGTGATAAATCATGTTCTTGAGCATGTCGAAAATCCGCGTGAGCTGTTGGCAGAAGTGAGACGACTGTTGGCTGACGAAGGTCTGCTGGTGGTTGGAGTGCCGAATGTGTCCAGCTTGATGTGCGCTCTGAAAAAAAATCGCTGGGCTTCTTTGAGGCCTGAGGAGCATATCTGGCATTTTGACCCGGCAACTCTGCGGCGCTTGCTACATGAATCCGGTTTTAGTGAGGTATATTTTGAGGCTCGCGAAAATCATGTTCCGCAAGGATGGGGCTTCAAAGATGGAATTATCCGACTGATAAATCTGATTGCGATACTAATTGGGCGTGGCGAGGCGATGATCAGCTTTTGCCACAAGACGCCGCTTGATCACAGATGAAAACACTTCTTATCCGACCTCCGGCAACGTATGCCAAGAATTCTCTCAATCCTTCAGTGGGTATGCCGATCGGGCTGCTGTCTATTGGAGCGTTGCTGGAACATCATGGTTTCGCTGTCGAAATTCTTGATTGCCAGGTAAACACTGACACTCCGCTTTGCGAAAATCCTGAGGGAACCATGCAGATGGGGCTGTCGTGGGAGGATATTGCACGGCGGATCAAGTCTGCCAATGCAGATATTGTCGGTATCAGTGCCCCGTTTTCGGCACAGTTTCACAATGCTCTGCAAATTGCTGAACTTACGAGAAGTATAGCCCCTTCTGCTTTGATTGTTATGGGAGGAAATCATCCGACCGTACGTTTTGAAGACTGTTTCGGCATTACGGATGCCATTGACCTTGCCTGCATTGGTGAGGGTGAACTGACCATGCTGGAGATTGTTCGCATCCATTCCGCAGGGAATGAAACTACCTCAATTGCTGGTACTGCTTCCCGGAATGGTAAAAATCCTCTGCGCGAACGAATAGCTGAACTCGATTCACTGCCGCTACCTGCTTACCACCTGATCGACATGGAGGGGTACTTTAGACTGTATGCGCATGGGTATACTGAAAGGATTGCCCGTCGGTATAGTGGTTCGGAACGGGCCGTTTCTTTGATCACTAGTCGCGGTTGCCCATTTAATTGTGTGTTCTGCTCGATACATCTGCACATGGGGCGTAAATGGCGCAGTCACTCGGTTGAATACATCAAACGCCATCTTGATCTTCTTGAAACAGGCTACGGGATCCGGCACATCCACTTCGAGGATGACAATCTGTCCGCAGACCCGCGCAGATTCAAGGAAATCCTGCTACTGCTCCGCGACAGGGAGAGGAGATTCACTTGGGACACTCCGAACGGTGTCAGGGTGGATTCCCTAAACCGCGAATTAATAGAATTGAGCAAGGCAAGCGGCTGCGTGTATCTTGTTTTCGGAGTGGAATCCGGTAATAAGCGGGTGCTGCACGAGGTTGTTGACAAAAAACTCGACCTGGATACGGTCGCCACCGCTGCCCGCTGGTGTCGGGATGCAGGACTGGACTCCATGGCGTTCTATGTTATCGGCTTTCCGGGTGAGCAGTTGTCTGAGATGCGCGATACTACCAGCTTTGCGCTCCGGCTGCTGAAGGAGTTTGACGTACTGCCGAACCTGTTCGTGGCAACGCCGCTCCCGGGTACTCGTCTGGAAGCTGTATGTTTAGAAAAAGGGTATCTAAAACAACCGCTGTCTCCCGCAGAATATGCCTCCATGACCCAGGGGGGCTTTTTCATAGAAACAGATTCCTTCAGTTGTGAGGAAATTGCCTCGGTATTGTCCGACTTCTCACGCAAGGTCAAGCCGCTCTTTATAAGAAACGCCATATTGTTTATTCTGTATCACCCCACTGTTGTGCCGCGTTTGATCAGGGAAATTCTCTGGTTGTACCAAAGCATCCCCGTCATGAAGGCGGCTTATCGCGTACTTGAGTTCAAGAACTGTTTGAAACAAAAACAGCCGGAGGGAATGTAATGGGGACTGCCTTTATTTCCGCCGTAATCCTCGCCCGTAACGAAGAGCATAACATCCGCTACTGTCTTGAAACCGTCAAATGGTGCGATGAGATCATAGTGGTCGATATGGAGAGCAGCGATCTTACCGTAGCGATTGCTCGCGAATATACTGACAGGATATTTACTCACCAGACGGTGGCGGCATTTGATATCGCAAAAAAATATGCTGTTGAACAGGCAACCGGGGAATGGGTCCTGCTGATTGATGCAGACGAGATGATCCCTGCCTCGCTTGCTGATTTTTTAAGGCTTCGGATTGAAAAAAACGATGCCGATGTGTTTAAAATTCCTTTTAAGCATTATATGCTTGGCGACTGGGTACAAAACAGCGGATGGGGATATTCACCGCTTCCACGGTTGTTTCGGGTTGGCAGCATCCGCTTTGAAAAAACGATTCACGGATATATGCATATTGTGGGTACTGCTCGCGTTGAAATCGTTGAACCGGGTGAAGGCTTTTGCATCATTCATTTCAATTATACCGACAGTCGGCATTTTGTAGAGAAGTTGAATCGCTATACCTCTGTTGAAGCTG
>CAJBRY010000042.1 GCA_903958085.1 uncultured Geobacteraceae bacterium | reverse complement strand
TTGCCATAACCTTTTAATTCAATTCTGTAGGATGTGTGGACCAGCCTGTCCAGAATCGCATCTGCAATGGTCTCCTCTCCAAGAACATCATACCAGTTTGCGACAGGCAACTGACTGGCAATCAAAGTTGATGATTTTCCATGCCGATCTTCAATTATCTCCATTAGGTCCAGCTGTTGCTGCTGTTCGAGATGAGTCAGACCAAAATCATCAAGGATGAGTAAATTAGTTTTTGATATGTTTTCAAAAAATCTAATTATAGTCCCTTCGATACGTGAGATTTTTGCTTTTAACAGGAGTTTCTGCATGTTGTAATAAGCCACCCTGTAACCCTGGGCACATGCCTGGTGACCGAGTGCCGAAGCCAAAAAACTTTTTCCGCATCCAGTGGCCCCTGTGATTAGAACCGATTCTCCTTTTAATAGATACTCTCCCGTGGCAAGTGCAGAGATCAATGCTTTATCCATTCCTCTGGAAGCATCCATTTTAAGCTCTTCAACAGATGCCTGATAACGGAACCGTGCATTCTTTCTTAATCGTTCAAAACGGTTGTTCGTCCGATCTTGTTCTTCGGCTTGTAAAAGTAGCTCCAGACCTTCGCTCAGTGTTAGTTCGTGTTGCCTTCTGGTTTCCAGTAAGGCCTGCCAGGTACGACTCATCCCGTGTAACCGGAGCCGGCTTAATTGCGATTCAATTTGCATCATAAACAGTTAAAATTAAATGGTTAAAAACTAATGGTTGTTTGTGTATAATATTCTTTCCCTCTGATATTCTGGTGAGTGGGCAGCGGTTGCGATGGTTTTATTTTAGGCTCTTCTGTCATCTTGTTTTTAATGATATTCAGGACAACTACATAGGTATACGTTTGTTGATCAATAGCTATCTGACAAGCCTTATCAAAGATTTTTGTGTCTGTTTTCCGTTGTAGGTTTAGTAGTCCGTCGCAGGTTCTGTAAAGTTGTTCCGGATGCCGGTTTTGTGCAAACAGATGCTCCAGTAGCTGATAAAGGGTCTCAGATTTTAATTTGGATTTATTCAGGTAGTATTCCGGGCTTCGGTCCATATAGTGGCGATGTGCAGAGCATAAATGCTCTTTAACGGTGGTATACCCACCTGGGCTATAATTACGGATATGCAACGCTATTTGTTGACTTTTAGCATAAATATGTACCATTGATCTGGTATAAACTACTTTTGTCACCAGACCTATATGTGCATAAGGAACACTGTAATAATGCTTGTCCTGTGTAAGGTAGATATGATTATTTTTTGCCACTTTTAACTCACGATAATACTTTAACTCAAAGGGGGCATCGGGAAGTGGGCTTAATAAATGCTTTTCATCGGCCAGAAACCGCTCTTCCCTGCAATAGGGTTTTTGTTGCATCCGGGTCTGGTTGTGATCCCTGGTTTTTTCTTTGACCGCCTTATTGAGCGATGGCAAATCAAAGAACGTCAAATCGCGTAATCTGGCATATATCCGGGTATAAATCAATTTCACCTGATTCTCCACCAGTGCTTTATCTTTTGGCTTACGTGCCCTGGCAGGTATCACGGTTGTTTTGTAATGATTGGCAAAGTCTTCCATTGCCCGGTTAACATCAGGCTCGTAAGAGCTTGCTTTTACAATGGCAGACTTCAGGTTATCGGGTACCAGTGCTTGGGGAACCCCTCCAAGATCCTCAAGACAACAGCCCAGTGC
>CAJBRY010000041.1 GCA_903958085.1 uncultured Geobacteraceae bacterium | reverse complement strand
CGATGTCATCGTTTCTCCAACTTTACCGTTTTGTATAAGAAATTTTTTAATCGGAAAAGCTGACGTTGCTCTTCCTCTTTCTCCAGTCCTTCCGTAAAAGCTTTAAGATATCGAGCAACAGCAGGCATTGTCTTGCCAGCTTTTACCCTAGTTTTTTCAATAGCAAGTCGGACCGTTTCACGAGAAATATCGTTGCGCGAAAAGGGTTCGTAAATATCTGTCCAGAAATCACCACCAGATGCTATTCTTTCGATAATTTCATCAGCAAGCCTTTGTTCTAAATCGTGAACTGGAGACGACTGTTTCGGTATCTCCAGACGTCCGGTACCTGCAATAGCCATACTGATTGCTTCACCGGTAATAAGAGTCTTTGTCCTGAAAAAAAGTGCTCGTAACAAAATGCTTCTAAGTTCGCGGATGTTGCCCATGTAATTGTGCCGCATAAGAATATCTTTTGCTTCTTTTGCAAGGGTAGGCGGCTTTTCATCCGTATCGTTTTCTCCCCTGTATGTCCGGTATAGTTTGCCAAGGAAGTGAACTGACAGGTCAGGTATGTCTTCTCGGCGTTCATTCAGGGATGGAAGACGTATTGAAAGCTCCGAGAGACGGTGATAGAGATCCTCCCTGAAACGACCGTTTGCGATCTCATCGGCAAGATTTTTGTTGGTTGCGGCAACAACGAGAACCCTGCTATAGCGCTCAGTACTGTCACCAAGTCTCATAAACCCGCCGTTATCAAGAAAGCGTAGCAACTGTACCTGCGTTTTTGGATCTGCGTCACCAATTTCATCCAGAAAAACTATGCCTCCTATGGTTTCTTCCAAAATTCCTCGCCGATCGGAATACGCTCCGGTGAAAGCACCTTTTTTGTGTCCAAACAGCTCCGAATAGGTCAAATCTCCTGAATACGCAGCAATATTTGTTTTCTTTACCGGCAGCTCGCCGGTGGAATTTATATCTCGACGATACAGTTCATTCAATTTGTTGTAGAGGTTGTTGAAGAAAAATTCCTTGCCTGATCCTGTCTGGCCCGTCACCAGAATTGAGGGGAGTCCAATGGTTGCCTCCTGTAAAATATTGCGTGACCAGAAAACAATCCGATTAAAAAGCGGTGGTGATACCGTATTAATAAAATCAACTACCTCTTGCGATTTTTCACTGTTTCCGATGATGTTGCCAAGTCTATATGAGGAAATATGAGGATCCTTATATGCAACATCAGTTGTAAGACGGTTCACTTCCCCCTGAAGCCTGTCAATGCGCTGTAGATCAGATATGTGTCGAGCAGTCAGTGAACCTATGATCTGCAATATGCGGCGATGTTCTTCCCTGAAATAGTCGTAATGCAGAGAGTTAAGACAGATTACGGCAATAACTTCTTCATCGCAGATGATCGGCACGGCAATCTCGCTCTTTAATAGTGCGTTCATAGGGCGATGAAACCCGCCCCCTTCCAATTCCGCCTCAACGCGGGCTGTAGTTTTAGGGAGCTTGGTAAATGCGACGTATCCGGTCAAACTTCGTTCTTCCGGTGGCAGCTCAGAACCACCAACTCTAAGTGGAGGAATATATTTTTTCAACCACTCTTTGT
>CAJBRY010000040.1 GCA_903958085.1 uncultured Geobacteraceae bacterium | reverse complement strand
TCAAGTAAATTTCTCTACAATAGTGCTCGACACAGATGATTGTCGTCGTGTGTGATTTACGCTTATTACGATTTGAAGTATCGTATTTTCTTACGACTCGATTATATACTCAGCATGCCGAAGTTTTTCCAATTGAGGGATAAATGATTTAATCTTCTTTGCAAAGCCCTCGATATCCCCGGCCATATTACCATAATCTTTTCCACCACAATGATAAACAGAGCCTTTGAAAACTACTTTTTCACCAGCAAAGAATCCTATGTTTTCTCCAGTTCCTCCTGTACATCCCATGCTTTCGGTATTCTTGGTATTATGTATTCTCTTTTCATTTAAATAAACCACTAATTCTGAAAACTGAGTAGCTGTAATTGGAAGTTCCTCCTGCGCTAATATTTGGCCATAACTATCAACTACAATGCGTATTTTGTTATCATTAGCTTCAATTTTGTAACTCCGGTGATACTTTGGTGGGACGGATGAATCATCATACCGATAAACTATTTTAGTAATAGCTTCTCCCATATTGTTAGCGACCCCAAGTTGAGGCGGCCAAGCTACACAGCCTGCAGAGATTGCCAACAGAAAAAACATCGAAATGATTTTCATATTTCTCCCTCTCAGATTGATTGTAATTAAACAAATTAATCATTCCCTAAAGCCCCTGATTTTGAATAGAGATACAAACTACCAAAACAAAAAGCCCAGCTCTTTCGAGTCAGGCTTTTGTTTTGGTTCGAAATGTTTTATATCTTCGCTGCAACCTCCGAGAAGATAAATATTTCTGGTTTATCTTTACCGACCAACTTGATCTCATACTGATGATAGAATTCAACTATCTTAGTGACAGTACCTGGTTTATAGCCAAAGCCCCATTGGTAGGCATAAACTGTTTGTCCGACTTTAAAACCTTTTGGTGCCATATCGAGCGAAAGAACCGTGGTATCGGGCGACGTAACTACATGGCCGCTGTCTGTGCTGATCCAGACCTTGCCTTTACCCTTTGCAATTACTAGTCCCTTGTACGGAGAGTTCATACTCCGGTAGATTACTAATGCCATCGGCTGGACTCCACTAACCAGTGGTTGGGCATGATCCATCAATTTCTCAGTGATCGCGCTGCCAAACTTGTACCGCAAGGTCACCTTTCCTGCCTCGATGCTCTTCACTCTACCGACAACCTTACTCGCACCCCAGGAATCCCCCAAAGCAATGTCGTTAACTTTCAGCTTGGCAGGATTGCCGATTGAATGGATCAACGCACCTGGTACGTTAGGAAAGCTGGTTCCAATTTTGTTTTTCAGTGTTGCGGTGTTGCCCTGCACCGAAACAACCTCGAAGATACCAACTTTGCCCATATCTCCGCCGCCTTCAGCAACGGTTGCCCATACCTTGTCAAGTGGTTTGGCAGTAACAGGCATAGTAGGAAGGCCATCCATCCAATTAGCACTGTGACCTATAGAAGCAATACCGATAACAACGATTAAACTCACGATTCTTAAAATGTTCCGCATATTTCCTCCTCTTTTTTTTAAAAACACCAAAGATACATTAATCCAAACTTCCTCGCCGCATGGAATGAACAACGACCAACAAACATTCAGGCAGATATGAAAATATGCCTATTTCGTAGCTTACTAT
>CAJBRY010000039.1 GCA_903958085.1 uncultured Geobacteraceae bacterium | reverse complement strand
CTGTCGGATCAGGAAAACTCAACGCATCGGTCGTCATCTCTGTTACAGTCTTACCGGCTTCTCCCTGTAACGCCTTCATTTCTTCGTTAAGTATGTTTCTAAAATAATCCAGCTTCTCTTGGTCCATATCCAACTCCTGATCTCAAATAAACTGGTAGATTTTAGTGAGAATAGTCCTACAAGTCCAGAAAAAAAACAGAAAAAAACTGTAATGAAATCGTATTTGATATGTAGCCCTTCACTTTTACAAAACTATTACACATATTGCGACAGATGTTTTGCTATATTCGCCAAAATGTTTCAGAGGAGGGCGCAAGGTGGAGCCATTAGTTATTGGAAAACATACTGTTCGTTACCCGCTGATTCAGGGGGGGATGGGTGTCAGAATCTCTGCCGGTCGACTGGCTGGTCACATCGCAAAAAATGGTGGTGTTGGTTTGGTGGCAGCAGCGGGCATAGCCTTGAACAGCGGTTTCTACAATGGGAAAAACTTTTTTCAGGCGGAGGCAGAGGCTTTTAAAGAAGAGCTGCGCAAGGCTTACGAAATTGCTCCAGATGGAGTCATCGGCGTTAATGTCATGGTTGCACTCTCAGATTTCGAGCCTCTCGTCAGGGCTGCCATCGAGGGGGGGGCAAAAGTGATCGTCTGTGGAGCCGGTCTTCCGATGGGCCTCCCTGAGTTGACAGCTGATCACCCGGATGTAGCTCTGGTTCCAATTGTCTCATCACTCCGGGCAGCTCAACTCATTGTTCGCAAGTGGCGAAAAACATATAAGCGCTTGCCGGATGCCGTAGTGGTTGAGGATCCGGATACGGCTGGTGGGCATCTCGGCGAAAAAATGGAAAAAATTGGGATTGGAGAGTACGATCAATATGCTACTGTCCGAGAGATAAAAACGTTTTTTCAAGATGAATATGGTGTTGCAGTGCCAGTGATTGCGGCTGGCGGTATCTGGGATAGGGCTGATTTGGAACACGCCATGGCAGAGGGAGCCGATGGAGTTCAGATGGCAAGCCGTTTTGTGTGTACAGAGGAGTGTGATGCGAGTGACGAGTTTAAGCAGCGTTACATTGATTGCAAACAAGAGGACATTGGCTTGATCATGAGTCCGGCCGGCTTGCCGGGGCGGGCGATATTAACCAATAAGGAAAATATTCGCGAGTATGATCTTGATCACCACACTCCTTGTCGTATGGGATGTTTGAAAAAGTGCTCATACAAGGAGTCGGGGGAGCGGTTTTGCATAGTAACTGCTTTAGATCGTGCTCAGCGTGGTGATGTCGATACCGGTCTTGTTTTTTGCGGTACAAATGCCTGGAAATCTGACAAAATCACGACAGTACGAGCAATTTTTGATGAATTATTTGATAATCTGTAAGCCCGATAATTTGGCTTGATACCTTTAATTGCCTGATTTTCAGACAGAGTATTTGAAAAATCCAAAACGCAACGAAATATTATTTTCTTCTTGACTTGTACGCCCCATATATTTATATTCCAAAACTCTTTAAAAATCAGAAACGGATGGAGATTGCAAATGTACGCTGTTATCAAGACAGGTGGAAAACAATACAAGGTTGTTGAGGGCGAATTCCTCAAGGTTGAGAAGCTTGAAGGTGAAATCGGTGACAGCATAGAATTTGCTGAAATCCTTATGGTGGGAGGAGAAAAGACTCTGGTTGGTGCTCCACTCGTCGCTGGTGCTTCTGTTTCGGCCAAGATTGCTGTTCAGGGTAAAGGCAAGAAAGTTTTGGTATTCAAGTCTAAACGCCGTAAAGATTCACGCAAACTGCGAGGACATCGCCAGCATCTTACTGTTCTCAAGATTGAAAAAATTACAGCCTAATAAAAACGATAAAAATTTTCCCCAGGAGATACGGAAATGGCACATAAGAAAGCTGGTGGTAGTTCAAGGAATGGCAGGGATTCTGGAGGTCAGCGTCTTGGCTGTAAAAAATTTGGTGGGGAAAGTGTAAAAGCCGGAAACATCATCTATCGTCAACGTGGAACGCAGATCCACCCTGGAAACAATGTTGGTTGTGGAAAGGATTACACCTTGTTTGCTCTAATTGAAGGAGTCGTTGCATTTGAGCGTCTTGGCAAGGATCGCAAGAAGGTTTCAGTATACCCGAATTAATAACATTTTTTCCATAGGCAGTCTGTAAAGGCCCGGAGTTCTCCGGGCCTTTTTTTGTAATTGCAAAATTTTGTAACATAGTTTTATAATTGTGCAAAGCAGGTTGCATTTTGCTTTCATTCTGTGTAGACTCATATCTAGTTTAAATGACTCTCCATCAAAGGTGACCAATAT
>CAJBRY010000038.1 GCA_903958085.1 uncultured Geobacteraceae bacterium | reverse complement strand
TGAGGTTGACGAAAAAAGCCCACTGAGAAAAGATCTGAAAACTATTTTTGACGGAGGCCAGAAAGCGGCGGCAATCGTGGATGATCTGCTGACCTTGGCTAGAAGAGGCGTCGTAGGCAAGAAAGTCCTTAACCTCAACAAACTCATCGGTGATTTTAAAAAATCACCTCAGTGGGAGAAACTTCTTACCTATCATCCTCATGTCCAAATTTTGACTGACCTTGATCCGGATTTGCTTAACATCGCCGCCTCTTCTGTCCATTTGGAGAAAACCCTTTATAATCTGATTTCCAATGCCGGTGAAGCCATGGGCAAAAGCGGCAACATCACCATCAAGACAAGCAATAAGTATATAGATAAACCTATCTCCGGATATGACACTGTCGATGAAGGAGATTATGTTGTCCTTTCCGTATCCGATGAAGGAGAAGGCATATCAGAAACAGATCTCAAACGCATCTTTGAGCCATTCTACACAAAGAAAATTATGGGCAGAAGCGGCACGGGGCTCGGTCTATCGGTAGTCTGGGGAACAGTAAAAGATCATGATGGATACATTGATGTTCAGAGTGAAGAAGGCAAGGGAACTACCTTTACTCTTTATTTCCTGATTACCAGAGAAGAAATTGCCGAGGAAGGTCTTACCATATCCATGTCAGAATATCTTGGCAATGGCCAATCCATTCTGATAGTTGATGATGTAAAAGATCAGCGTGATCTGGCAGCACGATTACTCACGGCGCTTAATTACAATGAATCCAGTACAATAAACGGTGAAGAGGCGATTAAATACTTAAAAGAACATAAAGTAGATTTACTGGTTCTGGATATGATTATGGATCCGGGCATGGATGGATTAGATACCTACAAAAGTATCCTGAAAATAAACCCAAAACAGAAGGCAATCATCGTGAGCGGTTTTTCGGAGTCGGATCGTGTAAAAGAAGCCAAAACCCTCGGCGCCGGTGCTTATATCAAAAAGCCGTATATCAAAGAGAAGCTGGGGCTGGCGGTGAAAAAGCAACTTGAGCGAGGCTCCTGAACAGAGAAGATTTAACCATGAAACAGACGAAAGCGGCTCAAGATAATTCTCTGCTAAGTTACTGCGCTTTCGGAATTGGAGTTTCACAATAAAAAAGGAGGTAGTGGTCACATGTCTACATTACCGCAATTTAAGCCGTCTTCGCCCTTGGACGAGTTTATCCCGGGTGAAGGTTTTATCAAACCCACTGCCCGTATAGCCGCCATCAGGGCGGAACTGCTTTCCACACCGTATTCAATCTGTCTGGAAAGACCGAAGCTGCTGGAGGAATTCTTGCGTTCCCATGAGGGACGCCTAAGCGCCAAGGCAGAGCATCCCCTTGTTCATCGCGCTCTGGGCCTGCAATATATTTTTTCTCATCGCCTGCCCCGAATTTATGAGGGCGAACTTATTATCGGCAACATGACCTCCAAGCGCATTGCCGCCAATTACTACATCGAGGGCGGTTCGATCAACATTCTGGAGGATATCGCCCGTCTCAGTAAGCGTACCATTCCCCTGAAACTGACCGGTAAGGAAACTGCGGAGTTGCTTGGCATCGGGATCAGAAACGCCTTTAAGAGCGTGGGCGCCAGGGCGCTCCTCAAACCCGCCCGCCTTTCTTACTTTCTGGATTTCTTCCGGGCCAAGCGCCACTACGTAACAGAGGAGGCAGGCGTGGGCCACCAGGTGGGTAACTATTCGATGGTTGTCCAGGAAGGACTGCGCCACCCCTACGCAGAGGCCAAGCAAAGGCTTACCGAGGGGAAACTTGCCGACGGTTCCCCTTTGAATGCAGATCAGCGGGCATTCTTTCGTTCCGTGGTTATCACTATTGAGGGCATCAGGAAAATGGCCGAGAATCTGGCCACAGAGGCGGAGAGATTGGCTGGCCTACCGGGAGTGACAAAGCAGAGAAGGACCGAGCTTCTGGAATCTGCCGTGTCCTGCCGCCGTGTTCCCTTTGAACCGGCCCAAACCTTTCTGGAGGGATTGCAGGCCACCTGGCTTGTTCACATGGCCATGAACCTCGAAGACTTCGAGCAGGGTCTTTCTTTTGGCCGGATGGATCAGATACTTCTGCCTCTATATCGCAATGATATTGCACAAGGCAGGCTGACTTCCGAGCGGGCTACGGAGATAGCGGCAAGCTTCTGCCTGAAGGCTTGCGAGACCATACCGCTATATTCCCAGCGAGTTGACCTTTTCTTTAGCGGTAACGGAGTTGCCCAGGCTTTCACCCTCGGCGGCACCGATGCCGAAGGAAATGACGTAACCAACGAGCTCTCCGGCCTTATCCTGAACGCCTATGCTCAGGTACTGACCCGTGAACCTGCGGTTCACGTCCGTATCCATCCACAAACCCCTGCGTGGTTTTTCCACAAAAGTGTTGAACTTCTCCAACTGGGAACCAGTCGCCCGTCCTTTTTCGGGGACACGGCTGTGGTCAGAGCACTGGAGGAAGCTGGTATGACTAAGGCCCACGCGCGTGATTACGCTGTCATCGGCTGTGTGGAAATGGCAAGTCAGGGTCGCACATATAACTCGTCAGATGCCGCTCTCTTCAATCTGCCACTCTGCCTGGAGCTGGCTCTGAATCAGGGCAAGCGGTTCCACGGCAAGGCAAGGTTCGAAGGTCCTCGTCGCTTTGGTGCCCCCACGCCGCCAGCCTCCGCGCTGAAGACCTTCGAGGATGTTCTTTCAGCCTTCCGGACTCAGGTCTGCTCCGGGGTTGACGACCTGGTGAAGGTGATTGGCTGGCTGGAGGAAGTCTATAAAATTCACCGGCCGACACCGGTTAATTCGATCCTTACACAAGGCTGCCTGAACAAGGGAAAGGACGTAACCTGGGGCGGCGGCCTCTATGATTACACATCAATTCAGGCGGCTGGTCTTGCCGATGCGGGCGATTCTCTCTACGCCCTGAATAAGATCATCTTTGAGGAGAATCGCTACAGCCTGGAGGAGTTTGTCCAAATCCTGCGGGACAATTTTCGTGGCCATGAAGATTTGAGGGTGGAACTTGCCACTAAGCTCCCCCGTTACGGAAATGGCGACCCAGCGGCTGACCGGATGACGCAGCTTGCCGCCGATGCCTTTGCTGACGCGTTGTGGGCGCACAAGAACACTCGTGGCGGACAGTACGTACCCGGGTTCTACTCCATGACCTGCCATATCGGATTCGGCAAGGTAACCGGCGCCCTACCCAACGGACGGGCAGCCTATACGCGCCTATCCAACGGCCTGGCCCCGGTGGACGGGTCAGAACGTCTTGGTCCCACTGCCGTTCTGCGATCGGCTGCCTCCATGGACAGCAGGAAATGGATGAATTGCTATGCCCTGAACCTGAAGTTTGACAAGCAAATTGTCCAGGGGGAGACGGGGCGCAACGCT
>CAJBRY010000037.1 GCA_903958085.1 uncultured Geobacteraceae bacterium | reverse complement strand
CTGATGTTCGGTACCGACCTGCCTTCTACTCGCGCACCACGACCTTATTATGACAGCGATTTCATTCTGGTAGCTGAGGTTCTCGGCAATGAAGCTGCACAGGCGATATTTTTTGATAACGCTGCCGATTTTTACAATATTTCCTGAGAAACAATCTAAAAATGCAGGTTGAGGTTGAAATCAAATGAAAAAGCTTCTGGTAAACAGAAATATTGCTCTTATGCTTCTGGCACTGCTATCTGCACTGATTTACGGGACTGACTATCTTGTTATAGGCAGTGCCAGGGAGATAGCTACCAGCTTTCTCGGCAATCTTGCTTTTCTTCCGCTTTACGTCATTTTTGTGACTCTGATAATCGAACAGATACTGCGTGAGCGTGAACGGCAGCTTATCATGCGCAAGCTAAACATGGTAATCGGTGTTTTTTTCAGTGAAGTCGGCAGCAAACTCCTAAAGGAGTTGTCGAAATATGTTGTTATGAATGATGATTTGAGACGGGAGTTACATGTTGCGCCCCAATGGAAAGAAACAGATTATCAGCGTGCATTGGGCTATTTGTCATCTCACGATTTTAAAATTGATTGCAGCAACTGCGATAAACAGCATCTCAAGGAATTTATCGTGTCTAAACGAAACTTTCTGGTGGGACTTCTGGAAAATCAGAACCTGCTTGAGCATGAGCAATTTACTGATCTGCTCTGGGCTGTTTTTCATCTGGTGGAAGAACTTGATGCAAGATCTTCATTTGATGATATGCCTAAAACTGATATTGAACATATAAATGGAGATATAAAACGGGCGTTTGGATATTTATCACGCGAATGGGTTATTTACATGAGGCATCTGAAGGATGACTACCCTTATCTGTTCTCTCTTGCGGTAAGGCTTAATCCTATGATTGAGAACCCTGATCCTCAGGTCTATTGATGTCTAATATTGCAGCTCAATATATAAAAAAAGGAGACTACCGATGAACCCAAACTGGAAAATTGACACCGTTGCCGTGCAGGGGGGGTATGAGCCAAAATCTGGCGAGCCCCGCATTCTTCCGATAATTCAGAGCACTACTTTTAAGTATGACAGTGCCGCGCATGTTACCAGGCTATTCGATCTTGAGGAGGCCGGATTCTTTTATACGCGTCTGGCAAACCCTACCACTGATGGTTTCGAAACAAAGATTGCTCAGATGGAGGGCGGCGTTGGTGCCATGGCGACTTCATCAGGGCAGGCTGCTACAACCCTGGCAATTATGAACATCTGCCAGGCAGGACAGCATATAATTACGGCTAGCACCCTGTACGGCGGTACCTATAATCTGTTTGCTGTGACCTTGCCTAAAATGGGCATCGAAGTCACCTTCGTAGACCCTGAACTATCGGCTGACGAGATCAAAAAAGCTTTTAAATCCAACACTCGCTGTTTATTCGCTGAGACTATCGGCAATCCAGGTCTGAACGTTTTGGATTTCGACAAATTCTCCTCTATAGCAAACGAGATGAAGACGCCCCTCATTATTGATAACACTTTTGGAACTCCCTACCTCTGTCGACCCTTCGAGCATGGCGCGCACATTATCGTCCACTCCGCAACCAAGTATATTGATGGCCATGCAACTAGCGTCGGTGGAGTTATTGTTGACGGCGGAATATTTGACTGGAACTGTGGACGTTTCCCTGAATTGACGGAGCCGGACATCAGTTACCACGGGCTTGAGTACGTAAAAACTTTTGGCCCGCTTGCCTACATAATCAAGGCTCGAGTCCAATTAATGCGGGATCTCGGCACGACTCCCGCGCCTCTTAATTCTTTTCTCTTCAACCTTGGTCTGGAAACTCTGCACCTCCGTATGCAGAGGCATAGCGACAATGCCATGGCAGTAGCAAAATTTCTTGAGACTCACCCACTTGTCAGTTGGGTCTGTTATCCAGGTCTCGAAAGTCACCCAACGCATGACAGGGCATTAAAGTATCTGCCAAAAGGTTGCAGCGGTGTGCTGACTTTCGGCATCAAGGGTGGCGCTGAGGCCGGGAGGAAATTCATGGAGGCTACCAGACTTGTTGCTCTGGTAGTCCATGTAGGGGATGCTCGCAGCTGTGTTCTGCATCCGGCAAGCACAACACACCGTCAATTGTCAGTCGAGCAGCAGGAATCAAGTGGCGTAAAGGCTGATCTTATCCGTTTATCTATAGGCATTGAGGATTCAGGCGACATCATTGCTGATATTGATCAGGCGTTGCAAGTGAGTCAGAAGTAAATTTAATTTCTAAGAAACGGGTGTTGAAGATGTATCTCCAAGATACAGGATTCGGTGCAGTTTCATCACTTTTTGGAAAATTTATCAAGTTCTCTTTGCTTGACAAAACAGCTGTCTGACTATATTTTTACGGCCGATTAAGCAAGCTGGCACATAAAAGATATATAAAAATTGAGAGGAGTTCAAAAGACATGGCAGAAAAGTTCATATTTACATCAGAATCGGTATCAGAAGGTCATCCCGACAAGGTTGCAGATCAGGTTTCGGATGCAATTCTCGATGCGATTCTTACTCAGGATCGTACCGCTCGTGTAGCTTGCGAGACCCTTGTTACTACAGGTATGGTGGTTATTGCCGGCGAGATAACTACAAATGCAGTGATAAACTATTCTGAAATTGCTCGGCAGACAATTAAGGATATAGGTTATACCGACTCGGAAATTGGCTTTGATGCTGACACCTGTGCCGTCCTTGTTTCTGTTGACCGCCAATCGCCGGATATTTCGCAGGGTGTTTCCGAGGGAGAAGGCCTTCACAAGGAGCAGGGTGCCGGTGATCAGGGGCTGATGTTCGGTTATGCGTGCAACGAAACTCCTGAGTTAATGCCGATGCCGATTCAGCTTGCTCATCAGTTGGTGGCCAAGCTTGCAGAAGTTCGTAAGTCAGGTAAATTGGATTTCCTCCGCCCTGACTCGAAATCGCAGGTTTCTGTCGAATATGTTGATGGTAAACCAAGCCGTATAGATACAGTTGTTATCTCCACGCAGCACACTCCAGAGGTTACCCGCAAGAGAATTGAGGAAGAAGTCATTGCCGAAGTTGTTAAAAAGGTGATACCTGCGAATTTGCTGGATGCGGATACCCGCTATTTTATCAATCCAACAGGCCGTTTTGTTGTTGGTGGCCCTATGGGAGACTGCGGTTTGACTGGTCGCAAAATTATTGTAGATACTTATGGCGGCATGGGACGTCATGGCGGTGGCGCTTTCTCCGGCAAGGATCCTTCAAAAGTAGACCGTTCAGCTGCATATATGGGGCGCTATGTGGCAAAGAATCTTGTAGCAGCCGGTCTTGCTGACCGGTGTGAGGTGCAGGTGGCTTATGCTATCGGTGTTGCCCAGCCTGTTTCAATCAACGTCAACACTTTCGGCACTGGCAAGGTGAGCGAAGACCGCCTGGCCGAACTCGTACGTGAAACATTTGACATGCGCCCACGAGCGATTATCGAAGAACTTGACCTGCTTCGTCCAATATACAGAAAAACCGCTGCATATGGCCACTTTGGTAGAGAGTTGCCGGAGTTCTCCTGGGAGAAAACTGATAAAGCTGCTTTACTTAAGCAAAAAGCCGGGATTTAGTACGATAGAGAACAATTTAGGGCGGTGAGTAACCGCCCTATTATTTTATCCAGAATCCGGTTTCTTTATGCCAATAAATGCAATTGGACATAACCCTCTGCTGTTCGGGCATGACGAACGAACCGGTATCATAGCCGTTGAGCCAGCAGGACACTTTATCAGGCTATTTTACAGAACCGGTGACAACACAGTTTTCCATGATGAACCGTTCAAGCCTTTTATTCTGGTCAATGATCCGTTAATGGTTTCCGGTTGTCGTGTTCCATCAGTAGTCCGACAAATGACAGGTGCCCATTTCTTTCGATGTCAGTTATTGTTTGATTCATGGAGTGACTGTCTAATCGCTAGAGATTTTCTCGCGTCAAAAACCGGCAAGGCTTACTCCTCTTCTGATGCCCCGTATCTTTTTCTACCGGATATTTCTCACCAATACATGCTTGTCAGCGGAACAACACTTTTTAAAGGTTTTGAGTTTTCTGATTTGCGATGCCTGGCGCTTGATATTGAAACAGCATGTACCGCTGGGTATGATTTTTCTAATCCTGAACGCCCTGAAGACAGAATTATTTCGATTGCGCTCAAGTATTCGCATGGTGATGAAATAATTTTGCGTGGCGACCGATTATCAGAAGCTGAAATGCTGGAAGCACTGAACAGCATGATACAACGCAATGACCCTGATGTGATAACCGGGCATAACATATTTCGTTTTGACCTTGACTACATTGGCAAGCGGGCACAGAGACACGGAATCCGGCTTAACTGGGGACGAAACGGTTCACCTCCCCATATATCGGAGCACTCCCGTTGGAGTCTGGCTGAAAAACAGCTGGAATATCCACGTTGGGACGTCTATGGTAGGCACATTATCGATACATACTTCCTGGTTCAGTTGTTCGACATCAACGGACGCAATTTAGAGAGTCATGGACTTAAAGCTGTTGCCAGACATTTTGGATTTGCGAATGAGGATCGGACTTATCTCGCCGGTGCTGATATTTCAAGGACATTTCAAGATGATCCTGAATTGCTTTATCGCTACAATTTGGATGATGTCAAGGAGACTCTCTCACTGTTCCGCCTGCTTGGCTACCCATGGTTTTTGCAGAGTCGTATTTTTCCATATTCCTTCCAAAACTGCCTTATTCGCGGTAATGCCACTCGAATAAATTCGCTTTTTTCCCGAGAATACCTTCATCGGGGCCATTCTATTCCTGTTCGCAATTCGACTGCTGATACTTTTGAGGGAGGGTACACTGAATCGGCTTTTCAGGGGATTATTGGGCCGATTGTCCATTGTGATGTCGCGTCGCTTTATCCTTCGCTGATGCTGGCATACAGGCTTGCCCCTGCCAAAGACAATCTTGGGCTTTTTCTTCCGATGCTGTCGGAACTAAAACGTTTTAGATTAGTTGCCAAACAACGGGCTCATGATGCCGCTGAAGAGCCGGAACGCCACTATTATGATGCTTTACAACAGGTATTCAAGGTCTTGATAAATTCGTTTTATGGATACCTCGGTGCTTCAAGGCACAATTTTTCAGACCCTGGTGTTGCCTCTGAAGTCACTCGTCTTGGCAGGGTTACCATCAGGAATATGATTGACCTTCTAGAGTTAGAAGGCGCCAGACCGCTGGAAATTGATACGGACGGAATATATTTCAAACCTCCTGAAACATTCGTGAGCGCAGATGCCGAAAGCGAGCTGGTGCAGCGTGTTTCTGATAAATTGCCGCAAGGGATTGAAGTAGAGCTTGATGGCCGATATAAGACTATGTTTGCTTACAAAACAAAAAATTATGCCCTGCTGGGTTATGACGGCAGAATTGTTATAAAGGGAAGTGCTCTCAGGTCGCGTGGTCTGGAGCCGTACCTTCGTGAGTTCATTCAGGACTTTATACAGAATCTTATGGTGGGAGAAAACAACAAGGCTGTTGCTCTATTTGACGTTTATGTTTCAAAACTCAGAGCAAAAGGGTTGAGTGTTGCCTGGGTTGCAAAAAGTGAAACCTTAAATGAATCTCCAGAAACCTATCGGGAAAAACTTAAATCTGGAAAGCGCAATCATTCTGCTGCATTTGAAGTCGCCCTTGCTTCCGACAGGTTTTACCGTGCTGGCGACCATGTTTCTTATTATGTCAGCGGTTTCAGCAAAGATGCCTCAGCATACCAATATTGCCGTCCGGTGACCGCTTTTGATTCAAAACACCCCGATATCAATCTTCTTTACTACATTGAAAAGTTGCGACATTTGAAAAAACGATTCGAACCTTTTTTGCCTCAAGAACCAACCCTTTTTGACTTGTGATGCTTGCAAGGGTAATATATTTGTGGTAAGAGTTCAAAAAGAAATGAAAAAAGCCTTATTCTCACAGTTGCTTCTGATTTCTTAAGCATAAAAAAGGAGATGATATGAAAGAAAAGATGTTATTGCTGGCAGCATTTTTTACTGTTTTTGTTTTAATGGGATCCGGTTTTGCTCATGCAGAACAACAACCGGATATGATTGCCGAAAAGATGGCTATAAAGTTTACAAGGGGAGTTGCAAACACTTTCACAAGTATTGCGGAAATTCCTAAGCAGACGGTTCTAACCAGTCGTGAGATGGGAAATATTGGGTATGTTATTGGTCCGATCAAGGGGGTCGGGATGTTTTT
>CAJBRY010000036.1 GCA_903958085.1 uncultured Geobacteraceae bacterium | reverse complement strand
TGCAACCAGCACTCATTCAATAGGTGATGCATATCACATTATAAAAAGAGGTGACGCAGACGCAATGATTGCTGGTGGCGCTGAGTCAGTAATCACGCCGCTTGGAATAGGTGGTTTTGCAGCCATGAAGGCGCTTTCAGACAGGAATGATGATCCACGTACCGCTTCGCGACCTTTTGATAAAAATCGTGATGGCTTTGTCATGGGTGAAGGTGCCGGAATTGTTGTGCTTGAAGAATATGAATCAGCCAAGGCACGAGGAGCCAAAATTTATGCAGAGATCGTAGGTTATGGCATGACTGGTGATGCTTATCATTTGACAGCGCCGGCACCAGGTGGCGAGGGTGGTGCACGAAGTATGAAAATGGCACTTAATAACGCTGGAATTTCTCCGGATAATGTAGCCTATATCAATGCACATGGTACATCCACTCCAATCGGAGATATGTACGAATCGATGGCAATCAAAAGTGTTTTTGGTGATCACGCAAAGAAAATGCTTGTTTCTTCAACCAAATCCATGACCGGTCATCTTCTTGGTGCGGCAGGCGGCATTGAAACGGTATATACTCTGATGGCAATGGAAAGAGGAATTGTTCCACCGACAATAAACTACACCGATCCAGATCCTGAATGTGATCTTGATTATGTCCCCAATACAGCCCGCGAAGCGAAACTCGAATACACCATGAGCAATAATTTCGGGTTTGGCGGAACTAACGCTACCTTATTGTTTAAAAAACTCTAGGCGGTAACTTAAAGATGATCATTATTGGAAGCGATCACGGTGGATTGAAGTTGAAAACAGCTCTTAACAGTTATCTGAATCGCAGAGGGATTCAGGTTGTTGATGCTGGAACCAATAGCGACGCTTCTGTTGATTATCCGGATTTTGGACAAAAAGTAGCTGAAACCGTTGTTTCCGGGGAGGCAGAACTTGGAATTCTGATTTGTGGAACCGGAATCGGAATGTCGATTGCAGCCAACAAGGTCCCTGGAATTCGAGCTGCTCTTGTAACAGATGTTTTTATGGCGCGTATGTCAAGGGAGCATAATAACGCAAATATTCTGGTTCTTGGTGGCAGAGTATTGGATGAGCAGATTGCCTGTGATCTCGTAGGCGCTTGGCTTGATGCGACGTTTGAAGGTGGGCGTCATCAATTGCGTCTGGACAAGATAACTGCGCTTGAAAAGAAGTACTCCTGATTTAAATATCCAGCTTGTTTTGATATTTACGAGCGGGACCTGCTACGGCATGTGTCCCGTTTGTTTTTTAAGAATCTACATACTGAAATGAAATTTCATAAGGAGAAGTTATGTCCGTCCTTTCA
The DNA here is from genome assembly GCA_903958085.1 of uncultured Geobacteraceae bacterium. GTDB lineage: Bacteria > Desulfobacterota > Desulfuromonadia > Geobacterales > Pseudopelobacteraceae > JACRCG01. Next base: position 3,943 of record CAJBRY010000036.1, on the reverse strand, counting down.
AAATTTGATCCGCAGGTTGCTGATGCCATTCGTAATGAAACCGTACGACAGGAATATAATCTTGAGCTTATAGCTTCTGAAAATTTTGTTTCGGAAGCCGTGATGGAGGCTCAAGGTTCAGTTATGACAAACAAGTATGCTGAAGGTTATCCGGGAAAGCGCTATTATGGCGGCTGCGAACATGTGGACGTTGTTGAACAGTTGGCGATTGATCGAGCTAAAGAGCTATTTGGTGCTGATCACGCAAATGTGCAACCGCATTCCGGTTCACAGGCAAATATGGCGGTCTATTTTGCGGCGTGTAAACCGGGAGATACTATCCTCGGTATGAACCTTTCTCATGGAGGTCATCTTACTCACGGTAGTCCGGTAAACTTTTCAGGGCGCTTTTATACAGTTGTTCCATACGGCGTATCGCCTGAAACTGAAACCATAGATTACGCTGAGGTTGAACGTCTTGCCGTTGAACATAAACCGAAGCTTATCGTTGTTGGTGCCAGTGCTTATCCACGTACCCTTGATTTCCCAGCGTTCAGGGCTATAGCTGATAAAGTTGGTGCTCAAGTTATGGTTGATATGGCCCATATTGCCGGTCTGGTGGCAGCAGGTGTTCATCCAAATCCTGTCCCGTATGCGGAGTTTGTTACTACAACTACCCACAAAACCTTGCGAGGGCCTCGTGGTGGCATGATTCTATGCCGGGAGGAATTTGCAAAGAGTATTAACTCGCAAATATTTCCGGGTATTCAGGGTGGCCCGCTTATGCATGTCATAGCCGCAAAAGCTGTTGCATTTAAAGAAGCGTTGCAACCACAGTTCAAGTCATATCAGCAGCAGATTGTTAAGAACGCGAAAGCTCTTTCGGAAGCACTTGTCAAACGCGGATTCAAATTGACCAGCGGCGGTACAGATAACCATCTAATGCTGATTAATTTTTCGGGAACAGAAATTACCGGTAAAGCTGCTGAAGAAGCACTGGATCTTGCAGGAATTACTGTAAACAAGAATACAGTGCCATTTGAGACCAGATCTCCTTTTGTTACATCCGGTATAAGGATTGGAACTCCGGCCTGCACATCTCACGGGCTGAAAGAGGGAGAAATGGAAGAGGTTGCAAAATATATTTCTGACGCGATCGCAAATATCGGCAATGATGAGAAGCTAGCAGCGATAAAGCTTGAGGTAAACAGACTGATGAAAAAGTTTCCTCTTTATGCTGACAGGCTTGCCTGATTTTCATTTGTCATGTAGAAATGAGACCCACTGGAAAAGTTCGGTGGGTCTTTTTTTATATCTGCATAAAGGAAGCGTATCATGTCACAAAGTAATTCAATTTCCACCGAGCAATTAAATATATGGGACAAGCGTCATGTCTGGCATCCATTTACTCAGATGCAGGATTGGGAACGTGATGAACAGATTATTATTGTTAAGGGTGAAGGCTCATGGCTTATTGATACGGAAGGCAATCGCTACCTGGATGGTGTCGCCTCCATGTGGACGAACGTACATGGACACTGTCGTAAAGAGCTTAACGATGCCCTGAAGGAGCAGGTTGATCGACTTGAACATTCAACTTTATTGGGACTCGGAAGTGAACAGAGTATAATACTTGCTGCGCGTCTCGCCGAGATAACCCCCCAAGGTCTGGATCGGTTTTTCTATTCTGATAATGGTTCTACCGCCATGGAAGTTGCCGTAAAGATGGCTTACCAATACCAGGTTCATTCGGGACACCCTGAGCGCTGCAAATTCATAACCTTCAAAAACGCCTATCATGGGGATACACTCGGTGCGGTAAGTGTTGGTGGAATTGAAATATATCACTCCACATTTAAGCCACTGATGTTTGAAGCTATACAGGCTCCAGTTCCATACTGCTATCGCTGTGAACTTGGCTACAACCGGGAATCCTGCAATATGAAGTGCATCGATGTTCTTGAAGGTTTGATAGAGAACAATAAATCTCAGCTTGCCGGACTGGTAATTGAACCATTATTGCAGGGAGCCGGTGGTATGATTGTGCAGCCGACTGGTTTTATTAAACGGGTACGGGAACTATGCAATAGCTATGACATATTGATGATTGCGGATGAAGTTGCCACTGGATTCGGTAGAACTGGAAAAATGTTTGCCTGCGATCATGAAGGAGTGGTTCCTGACATAATGGCGATTTCAAAGGGAATTGCTGCAGGATACCTTCCTTTGGCAGCAACTGTTACAATCGAAAAGGTTTACGCGGCATTTTTAGGTTCATATTCTGAGCTGAAAACATTTTTTCATGGTCATACATTTACCGGAAATCCTCTGGCTTGTGCTGTTGCGCTAAGAAGTCTTGAACTATTTCAGCAAGACAACCTTCTTGCAGAACTCCAGCCTAAAATTTCATGGCTTAAGGCTCGTCTCGACAAGCTGGTTATAATGCCGCATGTTGGCAATATAAGGCAATGCGGGCTTGCAGCAGGTATTGAACTGGTTAAAAACAGCAAAACAGGGGAGCAATATCCGTGGGAGGAGAGGGTAGGGATTCAGGTTTGTCTCGAGGCGAGGAAACATGGCGTTCTTTCACGTCCTTTGGGAAATACTATTGTGATATTTCCGCCGCTTGTAATTTCGAACAGTGAGCTAGAATTGCTGTTGAATGTTCTTCAGAATTCAATACGAAAAGTGACTGAATCCTGAGAAATCAAAGGTTTTGTAATGAATGATGCAATCAAATTATTGGTTATTGATGATGATGACTCTGGACGTGAGGCTCTGACCATGCTGCTAAAGTCAGCGGGATATTCTGTAACTTCAGCAGCAACCGGTGAGAGCGCTCTTGAGCTGATTGATAGAGTTCAGTATCAAGTCATTGTTTCCGACCTTTTTCTGCCAGATAAAAATGGTCTTGATATTTTGCAAGAGGTTCAAAAGGTATCTCCAGCAACCGAAGTTATAGTGGTCACAGGCCATGCATCAGCACAAACAGCGGTCAAAGCAATGAAAGAAGGTGCTTTTGATTATATTACCAAGCCGATTGATTTTGACGAGCTTAAAATTGTTATTTCAAAGGCGCTGGAAAAACAGAAACTGTTGTCAGAAAATACCTATCTTCGGAGGCAACTACAGGGGCGCTTCGAATTTAGCAATATAATTGGGAACTCACCTGCGATGAATCTTGTGTTTGAAAGGATGAGCCGTATTGTAAAAACTGATTCAGCAGTTCTTGTAACGGGTGAATCAGGAACAGGTAAAGAACTTGTTGCCAAGGCGCTTCATTATAACGGGACGCGCCGGGATAAGCCGTTTATCGCGGTCAACTGCAGTGCAATTCCTGATGCGTTGCTTGAAAGTGAGCTTTTCGGACATGTTCGAGGAGCATTCACCGGGGCAGTAAAAGACAAGCCAGGAAAATTTGAAGCTGCCAATCATGGTACAATCTTCCTTGATGAAATTGGGACAATGCAGCTACATATACAGGCCAAGCTTTTGCGGGTATTGCAGGAGCATGAAGTAGAAAGGGTCGGATCGAATAAAACGGTAAAGCTGCATGTAAGAGTTATCTCTGCAACTAATGTCGATCTTGATGAATCAGTTAAACGTGGTGAATTTCGTGAAGACCTTTACTATCGACTTAATGTAATTCCGCTTCATCTGCCTCCGTTGCGTGAGCGTCAACAGGACATAATGTCACTGACTTCGTTTTTTCTTGAAAAACAGTGCCGCCTTATGGGGCGGCCACTTTGCTCAATAAGTAAACAGGCGCTTGAGGCACTGGAGCAGTATCACTGGCCCGGTAATGTTCGTGAACTGGAAAATTTGATCGAAAGAATGGTTGCATTGACTGATGCCAATATAGTTAATCTGGATGATGTTCCAGGCAAAATTATTGGGGAAAAATCGTTTGAAGGAGATCTTTACCTCAAAATGCCGGGTGACGGATTTGATCTTGTAGAAACAG
>CAJBRY010000035.1 GCA_903958085.1 uncultured Geobacteraceae bacterium | reverse complement strand
GTGTTTCTAGGTATTTAAGTGGTGCCCAGGGACGGAATCGAACCGCCGACACGAGGATTTTCAATCCTCTGCTCTACCGACTGAGCTACCTGGGCGAAAAGAGTGCCCTTATAACGCTTAAGAACCGATCCTGTCAATAGTAAAGTTGCCTCCAATAAAATTCGTTTGACTCACGTGCCATAAGGCTGTAATTTATCGAAGTTTATATCAGGAGCTTGTTATGGTTCGCGCGTATCTCTATCTGGCGTTTTTTATCCCTCTGACATTTCTTCTTTCAACCAGTGCATTTGTTTCGACGTTGTTTGATTCAAGCGGACGTGTATATGCATGGCATGCACGTCTCTGGGCTCGCTTATCTCTCGCCATGAACTGCGTCGGAGTAAGCATTGCGGGGGCAGAGCTGGTGCCGGAGGGCCCGGCAATATTTATGAGTAATCATCAGAGTAATTTTGATATTTTGTCGCTGTTGGCTGCTATGCCGTTTGAGATCCATTGGATTGCAAAGAAAGAGCTTTTCGAGATCCCCGTTTTTGGTCCTTCCATGCGGCGTGGTGGCTATATTCCACTAGATCGCGGTGATGGTCGCAAAGCTTTGCAGAGTATGGATGAAGCAGCTGCTACTATTCATAAAGGGAAAAGCGTAGTACTTTTTCCCGAGGGAACACGTACAACTGACGGCAAGCTGCTGCCGTTTAAAAGGGGCGGCTTTATTCTGGCACGAAAAGCCGCAGTTCCTGTTATTCCGGTCACAATCAACGGCAGCGGCAAAATAAATCCTGCAAACAAGCTCCGATTATACAGTGGAAATATACATATTACTCTGCATCCCCCAGTAGTAGTGCCGTCAGGACTTCGCAAAAGCGAAGCAGAGACCTGGATGATGGAAAATGTGCGGGAACAGATTGAATCCGTATTGGAGTAACAAATGAGTATTGGCATAAAATTTATTCCTCTGCTTATCGCAGGGGTGGCAGCCATGGCGTGGGGACTACCAGCAGCGCATCGCCTTAAGAAACCGTTCGATCTCTGCGCCGCGCTGGTGGTCTTATGCGGCGTGATTGCCTTTGCGATGGGCGTCCTTTTGCTTTTTATTCCAGGTTTTTTCAGGTGATTAGATGAGCGAACAGCTAAAAAGAATAATTGCCAACAGTATAGTTATTATATTAGCCAGCTTGCTGCTCTTTTTTGCTAGCACTTGGTGGAGAATGAACAGTCAGTTCAAGCAGGGTGAAATCGCACACGGCAAAGGAGATTTCACCGGAGCCGTTGCGGCTTATGAGTCTGCTTTGCACATGTATATTCCCTACCATCCTACAATTGAAAAGGCAGCAAGGAAGTTATGGCAGATAGGAGAGGCCAATGAGCAACTCGGTGACGTAAAGCGCGCTTTGATTGCATACCGCTCGCTGCGAAGTTCTTTCTACGCTGACCGATGGCTGATTACTCCGGGCAAAAGCTGGATTGCAAAATGCGACAGGAAAATTGCCGCTTTGGTACCCATGCAGCATGAAAGATAAATTATGGATGTAGCAGATTCACATTCCGCGCTACAGATAGTAGCCCTTGGCGGTCTGGGAGAAATAGGCATGAACATGATGGCTTATCAGTATCTCGACGATATTTTAATCGTTGACTGCGGCCTGATGTTCCCGACTCCGGACATGCTAGGAATAGACTATGTAATTCCTGATATCAGCTGGCTTAGCGAAAGGGCTGAAAATGTTCGTGCGATCTGCCTGACTCATGGCCACGAGGATCACATTGGAGCACTTCCGTTTGTTCTTCAGGAGTTGAATGTTCCGGTTTACGGTACCGCCTTGACGCTGGGGCTAGTTACCGCCAAACTTGAGGAGTACAAACTGGATGGATCTGTAGAACTGGTGACCGTTCGGCCACGAGAGATTATCAGCATCGGTTGCTTTCAGGTCGAGTTTCTGCGCGTAGCACATTCCATTGTTGATGGTTGCGCTTTGGCAATTACTTCTCCGGAGGGGGTAGTTATTCACACCGGTGATTTCAAGATCGACCACACTCCAGTTGATGGCCAGTTGACAGATCTGGCCGGCCTGTCGCGTTACGGTGAAGCGGGAGTTCTTGCGTTGTTATCAGATTCTACGAATGTGGAGCGTGAGGGGTACACACTTTCCGAAAAATATGTAGGCGAAGCTTTTGCGGACATATTCCCGAAGTGCAGCGGCCGGATCATCGTTGCCACATTCTCCAGCAGTATTCATCGCGTGCAGCAGGTTATCGACGTCGCAATCCGCTGCGGTCGCAAAATTCTTCTCAACGGGCGCTCGATGGTAAAAAATGTTCAAATTGCCAAAGAGTTGGGCTATCTGAATATTGAAGACGAAAATCTGATGGACTTGAGGGCTCTGCCGCATCTTCAGCCTGACCAGGTTTGCATCATTTCAACGGGTAGTCAGGGTGAGCCTATGAGTGCCCTGACCCGAATTGCCATGGACGATCACAAACAGATAAAACTGGAAAAAGGAGATACAGTTGTTCTCTCCTCGCGTGTAATACCAGGCAACGAACGCACTATTTCAGAGCTGATCAACCACCTCTATCGCAGAGGTGCTGAAGTATTCCACGAAAAAGTTTCAGAGGTCCATGTCTCAGGTCATGCCAGTCAAGAAGAGCTCAAGCTGATGCTTAACACCGTCCGTCCGCGTTTCTTTATTCCGATTCACGGGGAATACCGTCATCTTGTCAAACATATCCAGCTAGCCCGCGCTGTCGGAATTCCAGAAGAAAGATGCATACTTGCTACAAATGGTGATGTAGTTTCCTTTTATTCTGATACTGCTGCTATTGTCGAAAGCATTGAGTCAGGCAGGGTTTTTGTGGATGGTAAAGGAGTCGGTGATGTAGGCAGAATGGTACTGAGAGACCGAAAACACCTGTCCGAGGACGGGATGATAGTAGTAATCATCGGACTAAATATGTCAACCGGAGCAATAATTTACGGGCCTGATATCGTCTCACGCGGATTTGTTTTTGAAGACGAAAGCCAGGAGTATCTTGAGGACGCTCGTAAGGTGGTGGTATTTGCTCTGGAGGAAATCAACGCCGAAATGCGCTGCGATGGTGAAGAGGTCAAGACCGCCGTACGTCAGGCACTACGACGTTTTTGCAAGAAAACAATTGAGCGGAGGCCAGTAATCCTTCCGATAATTCTAGAGATGTAACTGGAACTTATCGTGTTGAAACCCATCGATATTATTCACAGAACTCTTCCTCGTCCAGATAAGGTTCCAATTTCCTTCCGAACTGTGCAAGCATTTTACCACTTACCAATCCGCTTGCGGCTGCAATTACCATTGTAACAAGAATTCCTGTTAACTGAGCCGCAATGTTGATGCCGCTTGCTATGAACAGCGCGGCAATTCCGCCAAGCAATCCCGGTAATCCGTGAAGGTAGAGAACACCGCAGGTATCAACCCGCCTTGTCACATTTGTAAGCCAGGATTGAATTATTGCAAACCCAAAGGTGGAGAGGCCTCCTGCAGAAATGCCAACAATGAAGGCTGTGCCGGGAAGAGCGAGGTCACAGGTTGATCCGATTGCAACACCACCAGCCAGAGTCGCGTTGGCAATATCGGCTGCTGAAATCTTGCCCCGCATTTTAATAGAAGCGAAATAGGTTGCTATCGTTGAACCGCAAAGCGCAAGTATTACGTTAACAGCAGTGCGCGGCACATCCGCCGGAGCTACAAGCGCAGCACAGAAACTGGGCCAGAATACCCAGAGCACCATGCTTCCAAGCAGTGAAAATCTGTCGCTTGTGTCATCGCATTCTATGGGTGTGGCATACTCTTTAGCCGTTGTCATTGAGACAGCAACACACATTCCGAAGATAGCGCCAAAAGCATGAATAACAATTGAGCCACCTGTATCAATAACCTTTCCAGATATCAGTCCCAAGCCACCGTTGAGGACAATCCACTCATTAAATGCATAGAATGGTACGAATAAAACACCAAGCAGGATATACTGCCCCATCTTCAAGCGCCCAAGAACAGCTCCGGCGCAGATAAGCAGGCTTGCTGCTGCAAATTCTGCCAGTATCAATTTGTCGATCACATCTACAGAGTTAACGGTACTAAACAAGCTCTCTTTAAGAAAGTAGAGTGGAATTGAAACGCTGACCAGCAGGTAGGTTGCCGTTAATGCGGAGCGACCATACTTTTTTACAAACACCATTAGAAAGCCGAAACCCACGAGTAGCATTGCCATAATATGTATGGCCCTGTTGTATTTCTGGACATCGGTCAGAGCGGCAAGAGTGGTGCCTGAATTTTCAGCAGCAAGGACAGTCCCATATATTACAAGTATAAACAGAGTAATTATACATAGATACCCGAAGAGGCATTTCATAGTTTCTCCTTAAATCAATGATCCTAGCTTTCTAGGCAGCCCGCAAATTTTGCACATAATGAGCCAAAATGCCTTGCATGCTCAAAATCTTGGCACAGTGCTGCTATATTAGTCAGTTGAAGGGTATTTTGATTTTTTTGTAGTGGGCGTATTTCGAAGATCCGGAGAGTTGTGTGTAGAATTGCGAGGAACAAGTGTCACAAATCTACTCTCTGAGTTACTTGAAAGGCCAGCGATGGCACTGGCCTTTCAAGTAAACAGAAAATATTTTAAAAGTATCAGGCGAACGGATTTCGGATCGTAATTGTTTGATCACGTCTTGGGCCAACCGAAACCATAACAATCTGGCACCCGGCCAACTCTTCCAGGCGACGTACGTAAGACTGAGCTGTTGCCGGAAGTTCAGCAAAGCTACGGACAGCAGTAATATCCTGTTTCCAGCCAGGGAGCTCTTCGTATACCGGCTGGCATTTTTCAAACAACTCAAGCTGTGATGGCAGAGTCTCCAATGTTTTTCCGTCGCAGGTGTAGCCGGTGCATACCTTGATCGTGTCAAATTCCGACAAAACATCCAGCTTTGTCAGAGCGATACCGGTAAGGCCGTTAACACGAACAGAATATCGAATAACCATAGCATCAAACCAACCGCAGCGACGTGGGCGTCCAGTAGTCGCTCCAAACTCGCTGCCGATCCTGCGAATTTCTTCGCCAATAGCATCATCAAGTTCCGTTGGAAAGGGACCACTGCCGACTCTAGTTACATAAGCCTTTGATATTCCAATAATTTCGTGAATCTCGCGAGGACTGACACCGGATCCCGTACAAGCACCACCGGAACAGGTTGAAGATGAGGTTACAAAAGGATAAGTCCCGTGATCAATATCAAGTAGGGTACCTTGAGCCCCTTCAAAGAGGGCCTTTTTCCCAGCCTTCAGGTCATTATTCAGGATTAGGGAAGTATCTGCAACATAGCGGCTTAAAATTCTGGCATATCCCTGATATTCAGCGAAAATCTCATCGAAACTGCAAGGGGTTTCGCCAAGAAAGTTTTCAAGCAGGAAGTTCTTTTCAACAAGAAACTCCTTCAGCTTGCGGGCAAATGTATCGGCGTCAACCAAATCCATCAGACGGATGCCACGCCTGCCTATCTTGTCCTCGTAGCAGGGTCCAATCCCTCTGCCGGTAGTTCCGATTTTTTTGTCACCGCTTTTTGCTTCGCGGGCAATGTCAATACGTTTGTGGTAAGGCATAATGATATGCATTGACTCGGAAAGCAGCAGACAGGAATCATCCTTGATTCGCCCCGATTCCTTAAGCTTTGTTATCTCTTTGATGAACACCTCTGGATCAAGAACAACACCGTTGCCAATAATGCAACGCTTCCCCTCATGCAAGATGCCGGAAGGGATCAGGTGTAGCACAACCTTCTCATTTCCTACAACCAGTGTGTGACCGGCGTTGTTGCCCCCCTGATAACGTACTACATCATCAGCATACTCTGTATAAATATCAACTACTTTGCCCTTACCCTCATCACCCCATTGGGCGCCTACAACAACCACGTTTGCCATGTTTAGTTTTCTCCCTGGCCTTCTTCGATATAGTTCAGAAAATCTGGTTCAGCAGTCATATTTTTTTGAATCTGGAAAATGCGACCGTCACTGCACCGAATTGCTCGGCAAGAATCTTCTTCATCCCCGATTACGAGCATAAATCGAATATTCATCTTTTTAGCATATTCCAGAGATTGCATATAATCGCGTCGGATGATGTCGCGGGCAGTGGTGTAGCCATTCGATCTAAGCCGACGGGCGATGTTCAACACATCCCGTCGATCGCCACATGTATTGAACAGAAGAAAGTCTGTAGATACGCGCCAGCTCATTTCCGGCCTGCGTTCGACCACCTGTAGAAGATTCAGTAGATTGAAAGTAACTCCAGTAGCAGGTGTGTCAAAGCCATAGCGCACAATCAGATTGTCGTAACGGCCACCACTGCAAACAGGTTCGCCAAAACCGGTTACAAATCCTTCGAAGGTAACACCAGAGTGATAATCAAGTCCGCGAGTTTCACCCAGGTCAATGGAGAGAAAGTCTGTAACCTCATGGATTTCGAGAATTTCCAGAACACGTTGCAGATTATCAAGGGCAGCAAGCGAACGCTGGTTGCTCACTATGCCCCTCGCCGTTTCCACAATTTCCCTCCCTCCAAAAAGACGGGGAAGCGCACTTAATTCGCGAGCAGAATCCGGAGAAACTGTGTGCTCCTTCAGCAGGTTTGCAACGGAGGAGCTGTCTTTGCGTGACACTGCCTCCCGCAATTTCTGGAGCGGCTCGCCATACAGCCCTGAAGCCTGAAAAACGCCCTGGCAAAAATCAACCTGACCAAGATCTATGGTAAAATCTTCTAGCCCAAGCCCCTGCATGGCTTCTATAGCCATAACGACCATCTCAGCGTCTGCTTCGGGGGAATCCAGGCCTATCAACTCTACACCTGTCTGAAATATTTCTCTATTGTGCCCAGCCTGGATTTCGGTCTGGCGCAATACCCGGCCGCTGTAGCTAATTCGGTGCGGGAGAGGCTGGTCACTCATTCGGGTAGCAGATATTCGTGCTATCTGCGGAGTAATATCCGGCGGCAGTGCCAGCAGTCTGACAGACTGTCGATCATCAAAGCGGTACGTTTTACCCTTCAATTCCTCGCCCATGCCTGTAGCCAGAACATCTTCGTACTCAAGCCTAGGCGTAATTACCCGACGAAAACCCCACAATTCAAACAGGCGAAGTAGTTGAGCTTCAATAGACGAAACCTTTGCAGCAGCTTCCGGCAGAAAATCACTTACGCCTCTGGGGAGAGCTATTTCAATCGGAAAAAGAGTCATTTAGCCTATGATTTGAACCGGAATATGTAAAAAAAGAGCCGTAATTGTTGCAAAATACGATAGCTATGTCAAAACAAAAGACTGAACTTGCTTTGATTATGAGTGTTTCTATCTTGCTGGAACAATTTCCTCTGGTGCTGTAAGTGTATTATCAGGTATTTCAGAAGAACTCTTCGGCTCAGGAATAGACTGAGGAACATCAGCAATCGGCGCTGCCGGTTCTAGCGTAGTCGGCGAACTGTTCACAGGCTCAATCGCTTTTTGTGGCTGATATACTGCCGGTGCCGGCTGCTTTCCTTCAAGAGTACTTACTGTAGGGGCTTTTTTCTCTACGGAATGTTTTATCAATGAAGTCATATCATCAAAAAACTTTCCGTAGATCTCCGGTTCCTGAGTTTCGCGGAATAACAGGTCAATCTTCTTTTTTTCCAGAGTTCGTCGGATTCCGTCAGGAGATTTAAAGCGAACCGCTGTTTCTCGTGACAGATTAGCTTCTGACTCGCTGAAATCCGGATATTGAAGGTTAACCAACGGGGAATATGTTAATAACTGTCTGCGAAAATTCGGATACTCCCATAGGACTGTTCCATCTGAACCAAGTATTTGTGCTGTCATTGTCAAAAAATTGAAGTTGTTTTCGAGTGATGTCAGTAGATTGCTGGAATAAATTTTGCTGTTTTTAGTCAGACCACTTATTACCACCACCATAACAGCGTCAATGTGGTTATTCTTTATGTAAGAGCCAATAGCGTCATTTTTCCAGAAATATTTATTATACTCTATAGATGCATCATCTCTTTTTTCCCGGCGCGACATGAGTGTACTGAAAAGCTGACGGGGGTCATCGGCAAGAGTTGTAACTCCGTAGAAATTACCAGTACTTTGAAGCTTTCTCGCGAGTAAAGGCTCAAATCTTCTATTAAGGTCGGATATTATAGGTAAAAGAAGATCTTTTTGCGGATGAATTATGTCAGAATCATCGTCAATAAATATTGGCGCTATCCCAAGCAACCTGACGTTTTCAGCAAAATTCTCGGCAGGAACATTAAAATAATTCTGCGCGCAGCCGGAAATAACTCCGGCAACAAAAAATAACACAACAACCAGTCTTTTCATTATAAATCTCCATGTAAATATGATTTTTATAAGATTGTTCCTATATTTATTGATAGCTCTTATACCAGTATACGGGGCTGTTTTCTACACTATTTGACTAACAAAACTACTGCCCGTAACAATTCCGCCTTCGGGCACCGTCATTGCTGTTAGC